>NZ_FNPQ01000039.1:0-23580 GCF_900107335.1 Nitrosomonas sp. Nm58
CATCAGTTTATAGGCATTGGACTGGTACACTTTTATTCCGCGATCGCAGCGAAATTAGTGCACTTCAGTGGTACATTTTTACACCGCTATTTACACTTTATATAGAGTTCCACTAAATACATCCTTTTTGCCTTTCACTTGATGTTAAATACATCAGTTTATAGGCATTGGACTGGTACACTTTTATTCCGCGATCGCAGCGAAATTAGTGCACTTCAGTGGTACATTTTTACACCGCTATTTACAATCTCATTTGCCTGCTTCAGTTCACGATTCTCACGTTCCAGTTGTTTGAGTCGCTCACGATCCGAGGTTGACATGCCTGCCCGGATACCCTGATCAGTCTCTGATTGTCGCACCCATTTGCGCAACGTCTCAGCAGTACAACCTATCTTGGAGGCTATCGATTCCAGTGCCGCCCATTGCGACTCATACTCCCTTTGGTGTTCATACAGCAATCGGACAGCTCGTTCACGAACCTCCGGTGAATATCTTACTTGTTTTTTTATTACTCTATCCTCTCAAGAAATAGAGTCTCCTGTAAACTCGGGGCGATTCAACGTCCCGAATTCAGCGGCACCATCCTCTTTGCAGAGTCCGCCGCAATGCCCAATAGAATAGGCCAAACTGTTCGTAATAAAACCTATGTTGCGTCTAAGAGGCTTACAATTATTCAGCTATTCAAGCTTGATCTCTACCTTGAACTGAAGACAAGCGAATGATAAGGAAAACCGGACGGGTGTGCCGTCCGGCTTCTGAGTAGTCCTTGTGTAATAATTCTAGTTGCCTTAGATCGAGTCGTTTTCGCCGTTCGTGTAGAAGAAGTAGTCAGCTGTATAAGGCACAAAAGCCTGATTACCGACATCTGCTGCCGAAGTGCAGCCCGTCGACGGTGCGACCCCTCCAGAAGTGTTCAGCCGCTGGATGAAGGTGGTTCTTGCCAGCTTGTTGTCACCAGGGGTGGGTCCTTCTTGCGCTCCAACAACCGTAACCAGGAGCCAGGGTATAGCACCTGGCTCAACGAAATCGGAATCGGAAGTAGAATGCTCTGGTTTTAGCACCTGGCCCCAGACGGTGCTCGTGTCCCGAGAATGCTGCCACGCCGCACGAATCGCATCATCCTCAACTGGGTTGGGGCCGAAAAAGTGAGTGATGATTTGCTTGCCATTCTCTTTAAACAAGGTAGCCTGTGGGGTGAAGAGTTTGAAAGCTACGCCTGTGCTTGAGGGCAAGCAGATGTAGTTCTGGGTGCCGACAGCATGACCCACGAGGAACGCCTTGCTTCCAACGGGGACTTCAATTTTTTCTGGCACGGATGGCGGTGTGACTCGTTCGGCGTTTGCGGACTGCGGCAGCGAGACTGTGATAGCTCCGGCGAGAGCAGCGGCGCACGCAATAGGAAGTATGCGGCGCGTGGTCTGATTCTCTGGTGTATTGCAGTTCTTCATACCATTCTCCTTTCGCGCCATGTGCGCGGGTTGTGGGACTGGCGCGTACAGAGTTTTCAGCGACTACATTCAGGTGCTCATCCGCTGTAAACTGATTGCCGTACACTTGATTACACTGCTCACGTTTCAGTGATCGAGGTATAACAATTTATTATCCATGCTTGTACTGCTTATACTCTTTTCATCCTTATTTGACAATGATAACTTTCAATTTCTCTCAAGACTTAAGAGCATGTTTTTTAGGGTGAATATAACGCAAACGTGCAAAAAACAGTTTTAATTAGCAACAAATGATTGTTCTACCGTCACAGATATTTGATCCAAGTTCATTATGGCTTTTCAGTTATGGCTCTATAACGAAATCTATGTTACTCACGAAGTGGTTATGATACTTATCGTTCCTGTTAGGGACGATTGATTCTTGCGGGGACCATGGGAAGGAAGTTAATCCACCTAGGAAAAATATGTATCCTTGTCGATGAATTATATTTTCTACTCTAAAGAATTGTTCTTCTGGAAAAAAGCGCATGATAATAAGAATGGAATGTGAATGCATGGAGCTGGATGCCACAAAATACTCTGAATCAACTCTCGGAACAGAGATAATTTCAATAGCATTAACCTGAATTACTAGGTTGCTGCCATTAAATTGACCAACGGCCTCATTAGACTGCTTGCGAAGCGCAAAAAAATTTGAGTCATAGTTTGATTCATATCCCAGTGATGATGCACCGCTGTCTATACAAAACTCTAAGTTCCCGTCCATTTTTATAATTGGAAGCCCACCGGTCAGATTTAGTTTATATACTCCATCTCCAATATGCTCAATCACCTCAAATCTGCTTTCCTTTATTCTCCCGGTGACTTTTGTTCCAGGATAATCTTCTTTACATTCCTGCCCTTTGTATACTATTGATAACGCATAAGAACTGCTAGTTGAGAGGATTAAAAGCAACGTGACAAGAATTGACATTCTCATTATTTTTATTCAATCTTGATAGCAAAAAAAGATTACTACGGAAAATACTGTAATAATCCTTAATGCTTTCTGATTCCTTCAAGGAGGATGCTGCCTAAAATCTGCTAAAAGAAGTGAATAACCTGCCGATAATAATCTTTCACTGCATTGAGAGTGCCATAAGAACAGCAACAGAGCTAAATCATTAGAATCATGGTTTAGCCCTGTTGCTGATGATGTAAGATCACTTTTCCCAAACGCTCTTTAATTACTGGATTTCCCTTATTATTAGCTCCTATGGATAAGGATATAAGTAATCAGAGTACTCAATTACGATTTTGGGGCATACGCATTACACCAACCTTCAGGGCTTATGCTGCCTTCTACAACCTTGCATTCGCCGCTAGCTTCAGGTGTCTTACCTGGGATGAATTGCATGCAATTACTACATTTTTCCTTCCCGTTCGGGTTGTCACGATACTGCATTGCTTCCTTGGAAGCTTTTGCCGCTTTCACCTGGTCAGTGAATGCACTCACAAAGGGAACGGTAGCGCCTAATGCCATGAGTTTTATTATCTTACGACGCGAGAATTTCTTTTGATGATTCATAATCTCTCCTCGGATTTGGATAAGTTAAAATACAACAACGGCTAGGTACTTCTTCTGGCAAATAAATTTCTGAATTTGATTGATGTTTCATTCTTAAATCCAAAGAATTATTCTAATCCTTTTTTTGTGATGTAAGACTTCAATTATTAATCGGCAAATCAACTTTCTCAATGCTTCATCTCATTGTTGACGTACTGCATCAAACGTTCGATCGATAGATGAGCATACCGTTTTATCGTAAAGCCATTCCGCAAAAATTTTTACACCCGCATGGATAAACGATCTTGGGCATGTATTTTTACAATGTTTGCGGAATGAAAAATCAATTAACTGTGATTGATATGTATATTATTATCAGTAGCCTTTTAATCCGTTGGTCGCGCGTTCGAGTCGCGCACGGCCTACCATATAAAAAACACTTAGCCAGATTCTGGTTAAGTGTTTTTTCTTTTTATGCGCTCGTGTAGATTTCTGTAGGAAAATTTCATCAATACTAACGGGGCGCACATCAAAAATATTGGTCGCGATAGGAATGCCGGTTACCCGGCATTCCTATCGCGACCGCTACGCTTACTATTTTTTTCATTATTATTAATCCCTTCTTAATATCTGAAGTTATTCTTTTTTTTAAAAACCCTGCCTAGTTTCTATCGCCTCATCGTCGCTCCTCCCTTTTTTGGATTTGCATTATCAATGCCAGGAGCATTATTAACAACCGCGTTACTATTGAGGATTATTCGTCAAAAAATACTAAAGTTTTTGTGATGTTGGCCGATACAAGATTTGTAACGGCTGCTTTGTTATATCACCTCCAAAAAACCCGGTGGGTAATGCCCATTGCTCACCGGGCTATTTTATTTCCTCCATTGAACTCTAACCGAAACTCACCGGTGCTTTACGATCGCCTTTACATACTCTATAAATGTCTCCCCGATCTATTCCCAGCGCACTGGTTGCATCAGTCACGGAGGCAAGTTCTTTGATGATTTCGCCCTGTAACGAGAGTTTGATCACGGGTATCCCTTTCCTCCCGCAGGAGTTGGCCTTTTCAATCTTCCTCATCGCGATCAGCATATTGCGCACGTGTTTCAGTGGTATGCCAGTTGCCCTAGCAATTGCGTCCAGACTTTTCCCTTGATTGAAAAGCCTCACAACCTGAGGCTTTTTAGTCTGCCGTGGCAGGCTGTCGCTTAAAGCCTTCGGTAGATCATGTTTCGCCAACGATGCACCCCATATACTCTTGCGGCATTTGGGTAAGAGGAGGGATCTGGCACAGTAGCCATGCCGAGAGAAATCAGCCAGCGATTGTCAGGTGCAGGTTTTGCATTCATGATGTCGCCTTGAAAGGTTCTCAAAACAATCCCATTTGTTCCGGTTCCTCCGGTTCCTCGGCTGCCAGTATTTTTCTGACTTGCCGCGCGGTGAGGGCGTATTTCAGCGCTAGCTGGCGCTGGCCCAAGGATGGCCATTCTTCGCGAATCTCGGCATTGCGCGGTGGATGCGGATAGCTTCCGCTTTGGGGATATCGAAAGGATCCATCCCACCGAAGCGCTCGACCAGCTGGAGTGCGGCCGCTTTGCCCACGATATCGATCAGGTTGTGATCCTCCGGCAGACGCTTTGGGACGTACAGGCGCACGCCACCGTAGCGGCTTACCAGCTTCAGCGTGGCGCGCTGTGTCGAGTTTTGGAATAGACTCTGAGAGAAAAAAGCTTGAAGCTTCGCCAGTTGTTGTGAGCAAGCTGGTGGGTTTTTGCTTTTCTACCTTTCTTCGTATGGTAGTTTCAGCGGATATAAAATTTAATCGCGATGACCTCTAGGCCTAGCATTACCTTGATTTAGTTTACTCTGATCTCTTCCGGTAAAAATATTTCTGCCCCGCTTGGGTCCTGGATTATTACTATAATTCTGATTAATGAGATTACCGCTATAAGGAGAATTGGCACGAGGCTGGTTAGTTGAAAGAGGAGTATGTTGACCTCTTTTCAAATTTGAATTACTACCTCGCTGATTGTGTGGCAATACATTTCCTTTGCTTTCAAACCCTGGATTATTATTGTAATTCTGATTATCGAGGCTGCGGTTATAAGGATTATTAGCTTGAGTTTGATTGATTTGAGATTTGTAAGATGGAAGAGGAGTGCGTTGACTTCTTTTCAAATTTGAATTACTACCTCGCTGATTATGTGGTAATACATTTCCTTTACTTTCAGATGCTTTGCCAGATTTATCTGTCACAGATGGTGACGGTGTTACTGTTGGCGATTGAGCTAGAAGGTTCACTCCATGTGCCTCTGCCATTACAGAGATGGATATCGTTAATCCAATTATGATAAAAATAAGCTTTTTCATGAATTACTCCTTTATCCATGTCAATCAGTGTTGGAAAGCCGCCATGTAACGGCGTCAAAATTTACCAGTAAGAATTGTTATAACATTGTTTTGGCAAAAGTAATTGATTCTTAACCTGGTATACAATGAATGCTAAAGGTGGTAAATTTTGATGCTGTTTTACATATTTTTACCCATCAGACTGTAAGCAACGCTAGAAATTCTTACAGAATTTATTTCTTATACAGAGTTGATTACTTGAGCGATAGTTGAAGCGCCCGTAGTGACAATTTCTGCACTACGGGTTTATGTGTTAGATCAATAGACTATTTGGTTTTGCTGTTTGCCAGCACGTATTCCGCCAAACGATCCGCTGGCTCTCCCGTAATATTAGGGAAGGCAGTCATGGTCATACCACCTGCTTGCACTTTTTTGATAATAGCGTCTTTATTCGCCATTGCAGCACTCAACATCAGTACACTGCCATCGGTATTGGGTTTATGGCATTTGGTGCAGTTGAGGCTGAATATTTCTTCGCCACTAGCAGTCGCTGCTGGCGTGTAGTTATCGGTCTTAGCGCAGCCAATCAAACCTGCCAATCCAACAGTTGCTAATAATAAGGTTGCTTTTCTCATATTTACGCTCCAGTTCATTTTTTCAAGAATACGGATTCGAAAGTGACGCTGCAATCTATCGAGGGCGAACATTACATCCTGTTGATCCTAGTGGTCAAGGATATTGTTATCCTAAAATCAGCGCTTCTGGATGGAAACCCGCAAAGTCTGGCTGTTTGGGCGTTAACGATATGTTGCAGCTAAGATAAATTTTTAAAAATCATCTTTATTCATGCCAGCTAATTATCCCGGCAAGAGAAAATTTGACATGCAGTAAGAAAATGTAAGAAACATGATTATTTGTCAGCGTTTTTGACCGCGTACTGGATCTCTGATACTTTGCAACTTGCAGAATAGTTATTTTGTTTTCCTATGTCCATAAGCGAGCCTGGAGTGTAGTTCCACGCTGTGCGCGGCCCATCCCATCATATGGAAGCAATATCATGAAACACGTCACCGAAATTAGTATCGTCGATTATTGTATCAAGCCCGGAACCCAGCTGGATCTTGTCCAATGGCCGACTGTGATCAAGCCGTTTTATGATTCGAAGGAGTCGTACAAAGAGAGGCTCAAAGCGGGCATTAAGCAGCTGACAAAACTGCAGCGCCTGCTGTACGCGCACAACCGTTATTCGCTGCTGCTGATTTTTCAGGCTATGGATGCAGCGGGAAAGGATAGTGCCATCCAGCATGTGATGTCCGGAGTGAATCCGCAAGGCTGTCAAGTGTATAGCTTCAAGCATCCCAGTGAAACAGAGCTGGAGCATGACTTTCTGTGGCGCACTCACCGTGCTCTGCCTGAGCGTGGACGCATTGGCATCTTCAATCGTTCCTATTACGAAGAGGTACTGATCGTGCGCGTGCGCCCGGAGGTGCTAAAAGCGCAGAATCTGCCTGACTCGTCGTTGAATGTGAACGATTTCTGGGCGCAGCGCTACCGATCCATCGTTGAGTCCGAGGCGCATCTGTACCGCAATGGTACGCGCATTATCAAGTTCTTCTTGCATCTCTCCAGGGAAGAGCAGCGTCAGCGTTTTTTGGCGCGCATCGATGATCCTGACAAGAACTGGAAATTTTCCGATGCTGACATGGAGCAGCGTCAGGCTTGGGATCAGTACATGGCTGCCTACGAAGCATGCCTGACCGCCACCAGCACGGCTGAAGCACCGTGGTATGTAGTGCCGGCCGATGACAAGAAGAACGCACGGCTGATCATCTCGCAGATCATTCTGGATACGCTTTCTGACCTGGAGCTGTGCTACCCGCCGACCAGCAAGGCGCGCCACAAGCAACTGCTCGCTTTCCGGCATCAGCTCGAACAGGATGAGTATGAGGAAGTACACCAAAATCGCAAACTGCCCAACGTTAACATGCCGGAGCAGTCTTGATCGAAGCAGATAAGCATAACGAATGATCTGCTTCAATTTTTTTCATGCTGATCGCAATAATGACCATGCTGTGGTTTTGCCAAAACGAAGCTTGACTAACGCCTAATCCGAATTATTTCGATTATCGGATTAATAGCACTGTGCACTATTGATGCAATCGTTGCTGGCATTGCTTCTGTCAGAAATGGTGATTAAACGGTTACAATTCTGGATTTCTTTCTAACAATAAAAATACACATAATGCCGATTATTGAACTGACTCCACGCGAGCTTCGCCTGACGATTGAACCTGCTTCACTGGGGTTTGCCGATACTTCAGAACTGATTGATCAGCCACTTTCCTGGATCGGCCAGGAGCGTGCTGAGAAGGCTGCTTACTTTGGACTCGAAATGGAACAACCTGACTACAACTTGTTTGTACTTGGGGAAGTAGGCTGTGGACGATCTTCTTTGTTACGGCAGGCGATGGCTAAGGTGGCGTCGCACAAGCCTGTTCCGCCCGATTTGTGCTATCTGCATCACTTCGATGTGCCAGAAAAGCCGCTTGCCCTGCGTTTACCGGCAGGGCAAGGTCGTTTGTTACGTCAAAAGCTGGCGCAACTATCAAAATATTTGCAGACGGAAATAGTCAGATGTCTTGATGGATCAGATTTCAAAGCAGAAAGTAAGCAGATTGAAAAAAGCTTCAAACTGGAAGAAGCTAATGCTTTTGCGGAACTTGACGCATTTGCCGAGAAATACCATTTCGCCATTCAGCGGGAAGCCGGCCGTATGGTTTTTACGCTGCTGGATGAATCAGGGAAAGTTCTAACCGAATCCGAAGCATTGGCCCTCCCTAAGGAGCGAAGATCCGAAATCGAGCAAGCTGAGGAAGCATTGCAGGCTGAAATCGCACACTATTTTGAGAAGGTTCGTCCACTGGAGCGAGCTAAAGATGAAGCCTTGACAACATTACAGCGCAATAAGATCAAATTGCTGCTGGAAAGCCAAATGAAGCCAATTCGTAGCGCGCTGAAATTGTTTGTTGAGGATGAGGGGAAATTCAATCGTTATCTAGAAAAGATGGAAAGGGATATTCTCGATAATCTGGCATTGTTTAAGATCTCTGATTCCGATGAAGATAAACAAAAGGGAGATGTCAAATCCTTATTGGCTCGCTATCAGGTTAATCTGGTGATAGATAATCATGATTTGAAGAGTGCGCCGGTTATCATTGAAGAAAGTCCATCTCTTCGGTCATTATTTGGCAGTATCGAGTATCAATCGGTAGAAGGCGTGCTCGTAACAGATTTTACGCGTATCCATGCCGGAAGTCTGCTCAGGGCACATGGTGGATTTCTAATGTTACATCTCGATGATCTATTAGTGGATGGTCTGGTATGGGAAAAATTATGCCGCCTGCTGCGAAGTCATCAGCTGCAAATCGAGGAGCCTGGAACGGCCTTGAACCAAGTTATGACTGTTTCACTTGAACCGGAAGCAGTGCGGATACGAGTCAAGATCATCCTCATTGGCTCGCGTGAGCAATATTACATATTACAAGAAGAGAATCCGGAGCTTGCCAGGCGTTTTCGCATTAAGGTTGATTTCGCGGATAGTTTCGTATCTAACGAGCAAAGTCGCCGCGCTTCCTCCATTTTTGTCGCGCACGCCTGTCATGAATCGGCCTTACCCCATTTTACGGCCGCTGCTGTTGCACGCTTGCTGGAGGATTGTCACCGGGCAGCCAATGATCAGTCACGGCAGAGCGCCATTTTCAGCCGTACTGAAACACTGGTGTTAGAAAGTGCCGCCCAGTGTAAAGTACAGACTGGTTGCCTGGTTGATGTAGCCGATGTCGAGACAGCGTTGCAAGCGCGTATCCAGCGTCATAATTATCCGGATCAATGCTTGCAGGAGTCTATTGCAGATGGGGATGTCTTGATTGTGATCGAAGGGGAAAAGGTTGGGCAGATTAATGGATTGACGCAAATTGATTTGGGTGATCACTGTTTTGGTGCGCCGGTACGCATCACAGCACACACGTTCGCGGGTGAAGATGGGGTGCTGAATATCGAACGCGAGGTAGGACTTTCCGGGCCCATTCACGATAAAGGCATGTTTATCCTGCAGAATTACCTATCGGCCTTGTTTGCCCATATCGCACCGCTTGCGCTCAATGCCTCGATCGTATTTGAGCAGGAATACAATGGAATAGAAGGGGATTCTGCCTCCTGTGCAGAATTATATGCCTTGCTGTCTGCGTTATCAGGCGTACCTTTGAAGCAAGGGATCGCAGTGACGGGTGCAATCAATCAGTATGGTGAAATCCTGCCGGTAGGGGGGCTCAATGAAAAGATAGAAGGTTATTTTAATGTTTGTGAGACCGCCGGATTGGATGGTACCCATGGGGTATTGATTCCTCATCGTAACCGCAGGCATCTTATGTTGTCACATGATGTGATCGAAGCAGTTTCTCAAGGATTGTTTCACATCTATACTGCAGAACATATGAGTGAAGGTATCGAATTGCTGACCGATTTTCCAGCTGGAATTACCGCTGAAGCAAACCTCAATGAGGTGATCCACTATCCGCATGACAGTGTGCTGGGCTATGCACAAAAGGCACTCCGTGCTTACCGGCATGCCTGTCAGCTTTCGCAGCATCCCAAGACGGAGCGTAGGCGGTTTGGGTATGCCGAAAGATAGGAATAATGATTGAATCATTCCAGCTACAACTTGCATCGCCGCAGACGATTGCTTGCAGGCGCGCTTGATCAGTTTCTGTGGCATGAAACCTTAGCGCGCCAGTACTCATTGTTGTCGTTTGCTTTCTCACATCGCAAGCTGAAGGGATCAAATCGTCGCGGTAATCTCCGGAAATACCTTGTAGAACATCAAATAAGCAGCGCCCAGGGTCAACAGCAGATTCAGCAACTGCCCACAGACATACAGTATCAATGGTTTGCCACCAACAAAATGATGCTTGAGTGTCTTGAAATTGGTAGATAGCCCGATACTGGCAAATGCCAGGCAAAAAAACCATGTCCGCAGATTTTTGGTGAAATCGCCCAGAATACCGTTTTCCAGCACCAGATTGGCGATGTGTTTATCCAACGATGAATAAAGGATTGAAAACAGAATGCTTGCGCCAACGAAGCCGAGAATAAACTTGGGAAAACGATGCCAGATTTCCCCGATGCCGATCTGGGGTGCTTGTGCATCCTTTTCTACCTTGGTTGCAAAGTAAATGGCGACACAAAAGGCGACGAGCCCTATTAGTATGTTCTGAATCATCTTGATCGTGGTCGCTACATACATTGCTTTATCACCCAGTGCTGCGCCAGCGGCTACTACCGCGCCAGAGCTATCGACTGTGCCACCGATCCAGGCGCCACCCAGCACTTCCGGCATCCCGACAAATTTGATGAAAAGAGGCATTGCGACCATCATGATAGCTGTGAAAATCATGCTCAGACCAATCGCCACGGTGAGTTCTTCGCGGGTGGCTTTACTGGCTGCTGCCGTTGCAATGGCGGCAGACACGCCGCATACGCTCATATCGGCGCTGATCGTGATATTCAGCGATTTGGAAGCAATCTTTAGCACATTCTGACCGAACCAGTAGGTTGTTACCAATACGATAGGCGTAACCACCCAGGCGACAAAAATACCTGGCAGGCCGATAGCAAGAATTTTACCGATCATCAATTCTGCCCCCATCAGCACCAATCCGGTTTTAATGAAAAACTCCGTTTGTAATGCACTCTCTGCCCAGCCTGGCGTACCTATGGTATTGCTGATGATGATGCCTAGCAGGATGGCCCATATGGCGTATTCGATACCAAAATCCTTGAAATCATTTTGTGCTGCTAGAAATACTGAAATCAGCGATATCAGAGAGATCAGCGCAAAACCTTTGAGGAACTGTCTGAAAGCGATACCCTGCACTTTGGCCCCCACTCCAAATAACACTGCCAGAAATCCGAATAGGAGGATGATATGCGGCAGGGAAAAAGCACCTGCTTTCAGCTTTGCTTTTTTCTTCTCGGTTTCGTTCAGGAGGTGTTGCCATTTTTCAATGGCTGCTTGGGCGGATAAATTGAGCGTCTCTATTTGAAAATTGACAGTTTGAGCTGCTTGCTCAGCAGCAAGCGCCTGTTGGCGAGCAAGAAGAACTGCATTATTTTCTGCTGCCATATCGGTTTCAGTAGCGGGTTTGTAAAAAGCTTCAACAGGATTGTTCGTCCATTTGTTTGGGAGTGTAGTCAGGTTTTTCAGAAATTTTCCAATCGGCTCATTAGAAAGTTTCAGTTTGGCTAACTCCACTGTGGCTTCGTGCCAAGCGACAGTTTTGATCGGTTTGGTGGCTTCATTTTCAATGATTGCTGAGGTCTCGGTAATTTTTTGTTTCAGATCCTCGGAAAGAAGCGTGAAATAAATCGCTAATGCCAGCAGGAGTAAGAAGCTACCGATGGTGATGGCCCAGAAATCTTCTGTTTTGAAAAAAGGTTGTTGATGGTGCTTGTTCATATTTGGAAGTAATAGAAAAGTGAGGGCTATGACCCAACATGAGAATTAGGGGAAATAGATGGTAAAGAACAAAGAATGCCATTTTTTGTCTTTTATCACAAATCAGTTAAATCTTATTTGTAGCTAATTTTATGTGGATCGAGACGTCATGCCAACCTATTCCTTTATGAGCTACAAGAGACGAGTTAAACATAAAAAGTGAATACTCCAAAGGTATGATTGAACGATCATATTGATTTAGCATTATTTGCCAGTATTACCAGGGTACCGCTTGCTAGAAATCCGATTGGTAACCATAAGCGCATTTTATCTGTAATTGGCTGATTTTCGAACCACCTGAAAAACAAAATCCCACCCATGATACTGATACCTAATGCAAGAGTCAGTCCAAATAAATGGATAGTAGGCTGAGATGGTAGGAAGCGAAAGAATACCGCATTGATAATCAGGCATAAGGGAAAGTGTATGAGAAATATGGAATAAGAAGCCCGTCCAAGGTAAGTCAGGAAATTCGGCATGATTCTACTTTCCAGGAATTCATATTGTTTGGCTAAACCCAATATGAGCATTACGACGCCTGCAACTGCTATGCGAGAACGGAAATCCACCAGTAAAGCTGCTATGACCAGAATGCCTAACAACGTGAACCAAAAGAGATGGTATTGTTTGTGGGAGGCCCAATAAACAAGAATACCAAGGCCATATGAACCAAAAAAATAAAAAGCAGTTTCATCCCAGTAACTGTTCCTGTTGAATACAAATAGAGAAACTACAGTTAAGCTTGCAATCAAAATGAGATGAATTAATTTCAACCTTGGAAACCGATATTCTATTTGGCTAGATAGCCATAACGCAGTGACTACAAGTACGAATAGTTGAAAATCAATTGCTACAAACCAAACGCCCGCGGATAGAGCTTCTTGATTGAGCAGGTCATGCAGCAAAAATATATGTGCTAGAAGCTGGAAAAAATTGGGTGTATTGGGAATAAAATCATGAGTCATCCAGGCTCTTGCTAACGCTGCACAGCCGATTGCTAATGTGAGTGCAGCAAGATATGGAATGACCAATCGAATATAGCGCTGTTTGATAACATGCATCGGATCAGTAACAAGTGGTATTCCGTATGGTGCGAGTTTCCTGGCTGACAAAAATCCTGCTATGATAAAAAAGACTTGGACAGCGATTTGTCCATTCTCGCGAAGCCAGTCAATCAAGTCAGGAATCAATGGATATGCAAAATCCGGCATGGGACCATACAGTGTTAAGTGATGAGACGCGATCAGTAAACACGAGATTGCTTTGAGCGTACCAATAAGCGGCATTCTTGAATGATCAGTTTGCATTGACTTTACAAATGTTGAAGATGAAAGAAGGTTACTTTTTTATTAAAGTAGTTGTGAGTTGCTTTTAACGAAAAGAATGAAATAAGCCTATTTTCCATACATCAGTATTTTCTATATTGTAATAAGCCTTAAAGTGTTATGGCTACCTGCTCCATATCATATTTCAATACAAGCCTATATTTAGCTTGCCTATTCATTCCCACATAAATGATTCTAGCTCTCCATATTATAAGGTAAACCATTCTGGCTACCCGACAAGAGTTTTCCAATTTTCTAAGTGAAGTTGAGCTGCGTGCATACAAGCAGGCGTTATTCGCAGTGCGTGATGAACACGTTGCATTAGATATTGTGCAGGACTCAATGATGAAGCTTACCGAGAAATATGCGGATAAATCGCCCGAAGAGCTGCCTCTTCTATTTCAGCGTATTTTGCAGAATACTATTCGTGATTACTATCGGAGGCAAAAATCCCGTTCAATATGGATAACGCTATTTTCGGCTTTCGCGCCTAATCATGATGAAAATGAAGACTATGATTTACTGGAAAATTTGCCGATATCAAAAGATTCTAATCCAGGTAGCGATCCATACACTCAATTTGAGCAATCACAGTTAATCAATTTAATCGAAAAGGCGTTAGAAACATTACCTGCGCGTCAACGAGAAGCCTTCCTGCTGCGTTATTGGGAAGAAATGGATGTGAGTGAAACCGCCAAGGTCATGGGCTGCTCGGAGGGAAGTGTGAAAACACACTGCTCCCGTGCAGTACATGCACTTGCTACTATACTGAAGAAAGAAGGAGTCAAATTATGAATAAAGAAGATAGAATGGGAAAAGAAGTAGCCAAACTATTAAATCATAGTTTAGGTGAAATTGATCAGAATACGCTGTATCGATTGCAATCAGCGCGCAGAGCTGCCTTGGAAAATTATCAACCAGCGGAGAAGATTTTTTATGTCGGCGCCGGTATTTCCGCACATGGTGGACAGGGTAGATTTTTTACTCATGCTAATACTAATAAACTGCTGTTATCAGTAATTGTATTATTTATTTTGTTGGGAAGTATTTATTGGAAAGTAAACTACGAAATCGATGAAAATGCTGCAATCGATACGATGATACTTGCTGACGAGTTGCCTATAGATGTTTATCTTAATGATGAGTTTGATGCATGGCTGGATTCCACCTCGTAGTCACTTTTTGGATACTATTATTTCTTGCATATCCCATTGATGCTTTTCCTGAGCAGAGACAGCCTTCGTGGTCGGAACTCAAGCCCTATCAGAAGATAATCCTACAGCCGCTTGAGCAGAACTGGGATGCGATTGAACCAGCACAAAAAAAGAAATGGCTGAATATTACTAAACATTATTTAAAGAAGACCCCTCAAGAACAACAGCGTATACAATCTCATATGCGTAGCTGGAATGAGCTGACATCTGAACAGCGTAAGCAAGCCCGAGAAAGATACAAAAAAATAAAAAAACTACCCGCCGATAAACGTCAGGAGGTCAAGCAAAAATGGCGTAAACCTGATGAATTACCAGAAAATAACAACAAGCCGTAATTTATATAATCAAGTTAAACCCCTTAGCTGCTACTCTTTTCTAATGATTAAACAGAACCCCTTAACTAGCAAAAAGAGCGTATACATGTGAATTAGTGGTTTATAAACCCTATCTGTAAATATTTTACGTAAATCGTTTTACCTTTCCTTTTAACTTGATTGACTCGAGCAAATGCAGCAGAATTTTTATCCAGCGCATAGTGACGCTATGCTTACTCTTCCCCCCCTTTGGGTCTCTCAAGTGGAGGCACATTTGGCAAGTGAAGAAACAATATTAGCTTGGTTAGAGATTGATCTTGATACGCGACTCCGTTTTTCCCGGGGAATCGTGATAGCCACCAATCAGCGGTTATTGGCAAAAATGACAGGAGAAGAGAGTTGGCACGACTGGAGTTATCAACAGGGTTTAAGGTTGACGTGTCGAGATCATGCGGGTGTAGGTAATCTTGAGCTATTTGATGATCATGCGCTGCTTGCTCATTGGTGCTATACCTTGGCCAAGGATACTGGAGCGAATCGTCTCATAACGGAATTTACCCAACAACTCAATTTCCAATTGACCGGGGAAACACAAATACAACCCGTTCAGGTCAAGTGTCCGACTTGCGCAGCGATTTTATCGAGTGATCAGGAAACGTGCCCAATATGTGTGCAGGAAGCTCATATTCCTCCTTCCACTTGGACTTTGTTTCGTCTATGGCGCTTTGCCAAGCCTTATAAATGGCGCTTGCTCACCGGCTTCCTGCTAATGCTGGGCAGTACTGCGGCAACGCTCGTGCCCCCCTACCTGACCATGCCTTTGATGGATAACGTGCTGATTCCCTATCAGAATGGTAAGCCGATCGATGTTGATCTCGTCACCACTTATCTTTCCGGTCTGCTAGCTGCAGCTTTTCTTGCCTGGATATTGGGTTGGTCACGAACTTATATGCTGGCAAAAGTATCCGAGCGTATTGGTAGAGATTTACGAACTACTACCTATAAACATCTCGTTAAGCTATCCCAAGAATATTTTGGCGGTAAGCGAACAGGTGATCTGATGGCGCGTATTGGTGCAGAAACAGATCGTATCAATCTTTTTATTTCACTCCATCTGCTTGATTTTGCAACCGATGTGATCATGATGAGCATGACGGCCCTTATTCTGGTTTCGATCAATCCGTCACTGGCGCTGGTTACCCTTCTGCCATTACCGATTATTGCCTGGTTGATCCACTTGGTCCGCGATAAATTACGTACTGGTTTTGAAAAAGTCGATCGCGTCTGGGCAGAGGTCAACAATGTGCTTGCCGATACCATTCCCGGGATTCGTGTGGTTAAAGCTTTCGCGCAAGAGGACCGGGAAGTGGCGCGCTTTCGTGCAGCTAATCAACGTAATCTGGAAATTAATGATCGGGTCAACAAGGTTTGGGCATTGTTTACACCGACCGTCACATTATTGACTGAAGTCGGGTTGCTTGTGGTATGGATATTTGGTATTTGGCAGGTATCGCAGGATCAGATTTCGGTCGGCGTGCTGACTGCTTTCCTGGCGTATATTGGTCGTTTTTATCTAAGACTGGACTCAATGAGTCGGATCGTTTCTGTGACACAGAAGGCGGCTGCTGGGACCAAACGTATTTTTGATATTCTTGATCATGTTTCCAGTGTCCCAGAGCCAATCAAACCTATTCATTTACCTACGATTACAGGTCGCATTGAATTGCGTAATGTAGGATTCCGGTACGGAACACGTAGCGTAACGCGGGATATCAACTTGGTAATTGAGCCGGGAGAGATGGTTGGTTTGGTTGGACATAGTGGTTCGGGTAAGAGCACGCTCATCAATTTGATCTGTCGTTTTTACGATGTAACCGAAGGTGCAATTCTAATTGACGGAGTAGATATTCGTTCACTGCCCGTAGCCGAGTATCGCAAACATATCGGTCTGGTACTCCAGGAACCATTTCTTTTCTTTGGCACGATCGCAGAAAATATCGCCTATGGCAAACCCGATGCAACGCGCAAGGAGATCATTGCGGCAGCACGCGCTGCCTACGCTCATGAGTTTATCCTGCGATTACCTCATGGTTATGACTCTCTGGTGGGCGAACGCGGGCAAGCGCTTTCGGGTGGCGAACGGCAGCGTATCTCGATTGCCCGTGCATTGTTGATCGATCCGCGTATCCTGATACTCGACGAAGCGACATCTTCTGTCGATACCAAAACTGAGAAAGAGATTCAAGAAGCGCTCGACAATCTCGTTCATGGCCGAACAACAATCGCTATCGCGCACCGCTTGTCTACTTTGCGTGAAGCTAACAGATTGATTGTACTCGATCGAGGGAAAGTGATTGAGGTGGGTAATCATGCTGAACTCATGGCGCGCCAAGGATATTATTACCATCTTTACCAATCTCAGTCGCGCAATATTGATACTGAGGATCATTTAGCCGAGTTAGATCCTAAATCTGGTTCCAAGGGAGATCGTGCATGAGCCAGCCTGATTATCAACTGAGTCGAAATGCTTTTGGACGCTTAGTTTTTGTAGACAAAGATCATCAGGTGCACGAAGGCATTGTACCCATCCGAGCATTTCCGATGACCGCGCCTGAGCAGGGAATCGCGCTACTCAACGTGCATGGTCATGAGCTAGCCTGGATAGAATGCCTGGATGATTTACCTGAAGCATTTCGTATTCTGATCGAGGCGGAGCTCGCCAGCCGTGAGTTTATGCCAGAGATCAAGCGTATTGATAAAGTTTCAAGTTTTGTCACGCCAAGCACCTGGTGGGTCAAAACTGATCGGGGGGATACCACCTTCGTGCTCAAGGGTGAGGAAGATATTCGCCGTCTGTCACCTACAGCCCTGCTGATCACCGATAGTCACGGCATTCATTTCCTGATTCACGATCGGCTGATGCTCGATCGTCATAGCTGCAAGCTGCTGGATCGTTTCCTCTGAAGCATTTCAAAAATTGTTTGTCGTGATGTAAACCAATTGGCGCTAGCTGCGTTAATTGAAATGTTACTCATCCAGCTTTCAAAGCTTTCAATTTATGTCAAATAATTCCAACTCTGATAATAATGGTAAAAAAGACCTTAAGTTTCTTGAAATCCGTCACCTGAATGGCCCCAATATTTGGACTTACTACCCGGCACTTGAAGCAATTGTTGATATCGGTGAACTTGAAGATTTTCCATCAGATACTATTCCTGGTTTTTATGAGCGCTTGTCTTCCTGGTTACCCACACTGATTGAGCATCGCTGCAGTTATGAAGAGCGTGGTGGTTTCCTTCGTCGCGTCAAGGAAGGCACTTGGCCTTGCCATATTCTTGAGCATGTGACGCTGGAGCTGCAAAATCTGGCGGGTATGCGCGGTGGTTTCGGCAGAGCGCGTGAAACCTCAGTACGCGGTGTCTATAAAGTGGTCGTAAGCGCTTGGCATGCCGAGATCACCCGGAGCGCCTTATTTTCAGCTCGTGAGCTTGTGCTGGCGGCAATGGGATTTGATCCTGATCAAAAACCTTACGATGTCAAAGGTGCTATTGAGCGTTTGCGTGACATGGTCGATTCATTGTGGCTTGGTCCTTCAACCGCGTGCATTGTAGATGCAGCAGTAGCCCGCAATATCCCAGCTATTCGATTACTTTCCAAAGGAAACCTCGTTCAGTTAGGACATGGTGCTCACAGTCGGTATATTTGGACTGCTGAGACAGATCGAACACCGGCCATTGCTGAGAGTATTTCGCGTGACAAGGATCTGACTAAAACATTGCTCCGTTCCTGCGGTGTGCCTGTTCCGGAAGGGCGTAGCGTTGCTAGTCCAGAAGACGCATGGCAAGCTGCTAAGGAGATTGGTTTGCCTGTTGTCGTTAAGCCGTGTGATGGAAATCATGGACGGGGAGTGTTTATCGAGTTAAGTAAGCGTGAAGAAATCGAATCAGCTTATTCCATGGCCTTACAAGAGGGAAGTGGCGTGCTGGTTGAACAATATATTCCCGGTACTGAACACCGTTTACTGATAGTGGGTGAGCAACTGGTAGCGGCCACGCGAGGTGATTCGGTATCCATAATTGGAGATGGTGTTTCCACCATAACCGAGTTGATTGATAATCAGATTAACTCTGATCCACGCAGAGGAACCACTGAAGATCATCCACTTAATATGATTCGTCTGGATAGTGCAGCGCAGATGGAAATTGCCAATCAAGGCTATACCAGTCATTCTATTGTGCCAGTTGGTATCAAAGTGCTGATTCAACGTAATGGCAATCATGCATTTGATGTAACGGATGATGTTCATCCAAGTATTGCTAAAACAGCCGCTTTGGCTGCACGTATTGTGGGTCTGGATATTGCCGGTATCGATCTTGTAGTCAGTGATGCCTCACGCCCATTTGCTGAGCAAGGCGGCGCAGTCGTCGAGGTCAATGCCGGTCCCAGCTTGCTGATGCATATCAAGCCAGCTGTTGGGAAGCCTCGACCCGTTGGTCAGGCAATTGTGGATCACCTTTTTCCAGATCAAAACCATAGTCGCATTCCCATCGTAGGGATTACCGGTAGTTATGGCAAAACCACGGTTGCACATCTTGTTGCCCGATTACTTACGCTTTCAGGTAAGCGTACAGGGTTAGCGTGCAGCAGCGGACTCTATCTCGACCATAAGCAAATTGATAAAAGCGATAGTGCTAAATGGGTGGCCGCCAATCGCACATTGATGAATCGTACGGTTGAAGCCGCGGTCTTCGAGAATGGTTTCGATGCCATTCTCCAGGAGGGACTGGCTTATGATAGTTGTCAGGTGGGTGTCGTGACCAATGTTGACCCTGCTTTGTATTATGGTCACCATGGAATTGAGACACTCAAACAAGTTTTTACAGTACTGCGTACTCAGATTGATGTCGTAACACCGACTGCAGCTGCAGTCGGCGATGTTTTAAAAGATGTAATTCTGCCGACAGGTGCGGCGGTTCTCAATGCGCAAGAATCCATGCTGATCGAGATGTCGGAATTGTGCCACGGTGAAGTCATTTACTTTAGCTGTGATCCCGACCTGATGGCTATCAACGAGCATCGCCAACGAGGGACAGGTCCCACCCAAGGCAAGCGAGCTGTTATTGTTCGTAACGGGAGAATCGTGCTGGCTAATGGATCTGATGAGATGCCGTTGATTAAATTGGCTGATATGCAACCTGCAGTTGGTAATCGTGCAGTAAGAGAAGTCGAGCATGTATTAGCTGCAGTAGGGGCTGCTTGGGCGCTCGGTATTGCACCTGATCTTATTCGGCTAGGCATTGAAACATCTGGTCTCGGTCAAGAGAAGAGTAAGCCTGAATATCAGAATTCTCAAAAAGAACAAGAAACTCAAGGAAATTTAATATGAAAGTATTACAAATCCGTGCATTGCGTGGCCCTAACTTATGGAGTAAGCATACCTCTATTGAAGCAACGGTTGTTTTTAGCGAGAGCAAACGTGCCATTGACAGAATACCAGGTTTTAGAACACGCCTGTATGAACGCTTTCCAGAAATTGCACTACTTCAGCCTGCTGGGCACTATGAAATAGTTACTGTGGCACATGTATTAGAATTTGCCACACTCGGCTTGCAAGTGCAGGCAGGTTGTCCGGTCATTTTTAGTCATACGACGCAAACATCGGAAGCAGATACTTTCCGGATCATCGTTGAATACAGTGAAGAAGCGGTGGGGCGGCTTGCTTTTGAGCTTTCTCTGGATTTATGCCACGCCGTAATTGAAGATATCCCCTTTGATCTAACCAATGCAATACATCGTTTGCGAGAGCTTTATGAGGATATTCGCCTCGGACCAAGCACCGGTGCTATTGTGCAGGCTGCGGTTGCGCGTGGAATTCCATACCGCCGCCTAACTGACGGAAGTCTGGTGCAATTTGGCTGGGGCAGCCGGCAGCGGCGTATCCAGGCTTCTGAAAGTGATTTAACCAGTGCAGTCGCTGAATCCATTGTGCAAGATAAGGAACTGACCAAAGTATTACTACATGCAGCAGGAATTCCTGTTCCAATGGGGCGGTCAGTTGTAGATGCTGAGGATGCGTGGGTTGCTGCCTGTGAGATTGGAATGCCTGTGGTGGTAAAACCACGGGATGGTAATCAAGGCAAAGGAGTGACAGCCAATCTCATTGATTGTGAGCAAATAAAAGCAGCTTATCTGGCAGCTGCTGAGATTAGTAATAATGTGTTGGTTGAGCGCTATGTAACCGGACATGACTATCGTCTGTTAGTTGTAGGTAACAAACTGGTGGCAGCAGCAAGGCGCGATCCACCTCAGGTGGTGGGCGATGGTATCCATAGTATTTTTCAATTGGTGGAGCAAATCAATTGTGATCCGCGGCGCAGCGAAGGCCATGCAAACTTACTAACCAAAATTCACCTGGATGAGATCTCGCTGGCTCATCTTGCTACTCAGGGACTGACAGCAGAATCTATTCCGGCTAAAGGCATGCGTGTTGTTTTGCGCAATAATGCCAATCTGTCCACAGGTGGTACAGCAACGGATGTAACGGATGATGTTCATCCGGAAATTGCAGCGAACATGATTGTTGCAGCACAAATGACAGGTCTTGATATCTGTGGCATTGATGTGATCTGCGATAGCGTTATGCGTCCGCTGGAGGAGCAAGGTGGTGCGGTCATCGAAGTCAATGCAGCGCCTGGTTTACGCATGCACTTGCAACCTTCATATGGTAGGGGACGTGCGGTAGGAGAAGCAATTATCGATAACATATTTGCGCAAGGTGAGGATGCGCGTATTCCGGTGGTCGCAGTAACTGGTACCAACGGTAAAACAACGACGGTTCGCCTGATTGCCAATATTTTTGAGAATAACCAGATGCGTGTTGGTATGACATGTACTGATGGTGTTTTTGTCAATGGTCAATGTATCGATACCGGTGATTGCAGTGGCCCGAAAAGCGCTAAAAATGTTCTTTTTCACCCCGATGTTGATGTCGCCGTGCTAGAAACAGCACGAGGCGGGATGTTGCGTGAAGGACTGGGTTTTGATCACTGTCAAGTTGCCGTGGTAACCAATATTGGTCGGGGAGATCATCTTGGTCTGGCAAATATTAACACGACAGAGGAATTGGCTGTCGTTAAACGAGTAATTGTTGAGAATGTTACGCCGAAGAGTGGTGTTGCAGTCCTCAATGCGGATGATCCTTTAGTTGTCAGGATGGCTGATCACTGCCCGGGTTCAGTTATATTCTTCTCCCGAGATAGTTACAATCCAGTAGTGCTGACACAACGTGCACAACGCAAGCGAGTTGTTTATCTTGATGGCCATTCCATTGTCGCATCAGGAGCAGGAATTGAACAGCGGATTCCGCTGAACGAAATTCCGTTAACGAAAAATGGAATTATTAGCTTCCAGGCTGAAAATGCGATGGCTGCTGTTGGCGTAGGGTGGGCGCTGGGACTGGATTGGACTGTTATTCGTGCTGGTTTAGCAAATTTCATTAGTGATGCGCAGACTGCGCCCGGGCGATTTAACCTGTTTAATTATCGTGATGCCACGCTGATTGCTGACTATGGACACAATCCAGATGCGATGGAAGCACTGGTGTGCGCGATTGATAACATACCGGCAAAAAGACGGACAGTCGTGATCAGTGCTGCGGGTGATCGCCGTGATGAAGATATTCGTCTGCAAACCCAGATTCTGGGTGATGTGTTTGACGAGGTTGTTCTGTATCAGGATAAATGCCAACGTGGCCGTGCCGATGGTGAAGTTTTGGGGTTATTGCGCGCAGGTCTGGAAAATGCCAAGCGTGTGCGCAAGGTGAGTGAAATACACGGTGAGTTTAAAGCGATAGATACGGCACTAACCAATCTGCAAGCTGGGGAGCTTTGCCTGATCTTAGTTGATCAGGTGGAGAAAGCGCTAGGACATATCCATTATCGGATTGCTACTGCATGCTGAAGTAGCACCATCTACAAGTGGGTACACCAAACCGAAAGGAAGAGGGGCAGACAGATTGAACACAAATTTGTAAGCAATCTGTATTGCACCCTTTCTTTTTCATTATCTATAAAACAGATTGATCAATAAGTTTCAACAAAAACCTTTACCGGTAGTGAGTTAGAAAACACATCGAGCACCGGCGAAAACCTCGTTAATTCTCTTAACGTGCCTGGTATTGCTTGTGACTTGATGCACATTTTTACCCATATTTCTTGATATCCTTTGCGTATGTCTTTGATCAGCGTGGCTGCGAAATATGAAGATGTCCTATTCTTCTGGGGTTTGTTCAAATGCGGCGCAGGCCTTACTCCAAGTCAATACCGTCGGATGTTTCAGCTGTTGGTGAAAGCATGATATGTCAATGGTTTCACACGCTCTCTTCTTCGTCAGTTTTCAAATCAATAAACAAAATAGTAAATGCAGATTTGCAAATGTTAAAGTGCAGTTCATAGTTTTTGTGAGAGTTATCGCTTGAAATTTTGTAGAAGCTTAACCGATAAAAAAACTATAAAAAATGTACCTGATCCTGAGGTATTCCCACGAATTTACCCTCTCTCCAATGAATCGAAGTAATCTACTAAAAGGGCTTGCGCCTGCTCCAACATTGAGGCGGATAATTCAAAAACGACATAGCGGCAAGCTATTCTGGCGAGAAAAATAACTGAATAGGGTGAACGACCTTGGCCGCTGTTGACCTTAATGTGTCGCTCGATATCAGTACCTTTTAAACATATCCCCGTAAGCCAAAGCGCAAAAATGATGAGCGCGGCAATTAATAACAGGTTGGCTCGGCGTTCGGCTTCAATCCGACTTTCGCTGGTAAAATC
>NZ_FNPQ01000021.1:0-52555 GCF_900107335.1 Nitrosomonas sp. Nm58
TAGCGTAGAGTGACTTTGCCG
Organism: Nitrosomonas sp. Nm58; assembly: GCF_900107335.1. Taxonomy (NCBI): domain Bacteria; kingdom Pseudomonadati; phylum Pseudomonadota; class Betaproteobacteria; order Nitrosomonadales; family Nitrosomonadaceae; genus Nitrosomonas; species Nitrosomonas sp. Nm58. The sequence continues at coordinate 22 of NZ_FNPQ01000021.1, forward strand.
CCAGCCAATCGTTAGGCCGGTTGACCCGGGCAATGAAATCGCGATTGCGGATTCGCCCGAGCCAATGCCAGTCCAGATTTTCAACTTCGCGAAAGAATGGCGTGCGAAATCCAGAATCAGCAACGATGATAGGCGCTACATCGGCTGGTAGCAATGCTTGCAAACTCCTAAGAAATCGCTGCTGTATCCGACGGTTGCCCGGTTTCTTAACGGGATGAATTTCTTCGTACAAGGTAACGGAACGCCCTCCCGCAGGCAAAGCCGCTCGTAAGCGTTGCTGATGCTGATCTGTTGTCAGGGGCGACCAGCCGATAAGGATCAAGGGCATGGGCAGGGATTGCAATAGCCATCGGGTCATGGTGCCGTATATCTCCATGCGTTCGCTGTTGAGATGGTAATTGCCGGCTATGCGATCCATACGTTTGATTTTGTGTTTGATATAGGCAGGTCCGGAAAGCGATCGCCCGAGCTGCGTAATCGATACAGACGCTCCTTTCAAACCAGCCTGAACAGCAGCCATCAGAGCTTGGAGACGGGTAGCATGAATGCCGGGAACTTTTTCTTTCAATAAGTTATGCAGCAGTTCAATAATCGACATAAATTTATCCTTCCAGGTTATTTTTTTAGAAAGAAATTTTATGCTCAGAACGGCTTGATCTTATTTTTATCTGAATTCCATCCAACAATACATTGTTTCTTAATGATATTTTGTGGGGATACCTCAGTACCTGATCCCTATGACGTTAGGCTGGGAGAGCAAAATTGCAGGTTATCAACACCTAATATGGCATGATTAAATTCACAGTGTGATCTCAATGTGTTACAAAATGAATTGCAATCATTGCTGTAGATTTAGCAATTTCTGATCGTTTTACCGCTCAGATCCGAGGAATGAATCAGATTACCAGAGATGCCAACGATGGAACTTCCATGGTGCAAGCAGCAGAGGGGGTTTATCCGTAGCTACGTCATCATTACAGTACTTTTGCGAATTGGCGATTCAGCCAGTCAATGCGGCTAACAACGCAAGTGATCCATCACATTACAGCAAGAAGCTGTTCAGCTGATTTCTGAAGTGGATAGAATTGGTGAGACTTCTTTATTTAACGGTAAAAAGATATTTTTATAAGGTGAATTTAGTGCTGCTAGTGATCCAGATCAGCTAGCATTAATCTACGAATCGTAGTTTGACAGACTTGAATGGCGGAAAGCTCAATATCATAGACTATCCATATAAACAAAGGAGGCGCTTGAGCACTTTTGTACAATGCATAATAAATGGGAGCTGAATGGAACACAATATTTCTTTAATTACTACTATTGCCGTCGCCTTAGGTATTGCATTGATGCTTGGCTTCGTTGCTGAGCGAATCAAGATACCTGCACTGGTTGGCTATCTGATCACAGGCATCATCATTGGTCCGGGAACACCTGGTTTTGTTGCCGATGTAAGTATCGCCTCCCAGTTATCGGAAATCGGCGTTATGCTGCTGATGTTTGGTGTTGGACTCCATTTTTCTCTCAATGATCTGCTTGCGGTAAAACGTATTGCGATACCCGGTGCAGTAGTGCAGATGGGGTTAGCGACAGTATTAGGTATGGGCATGACCTGGTGGTGGGGTTGGAGCCTGGGGAGCGGGTTGATTTTCGGGCTATCGTTATCTTGTGCCAGCACTGTCGTGTTGCTCAAGGCACTTGAAGCTCGTGGCATTCTCGAAACAATGAACGGACACATCGCAGTAGGTTGGTTGGTGGTCGAGGACCTTGCCACAGTGTTGGTTTTGGTGCTGCTACCCCCGCTTGCGGGTATATTGGGCGGCACACCTGCGGGCGTCGAAAATACTACTTCCGTGTGGATCACTCTTGGACAAACTTTGTTACAGGTTTCAGCTTTCATCGCTCTGATGTTGATCGCTGGCCACCGTGTACTGCCTTGGCTATTATGGCAGATCGCACGCACAGGCTCCCGGGAACTGTTTACCCTGGCAGTAATTACTGCCGCGATTAGCATTGCCTATGGCGCAGCGGAATTATTCAGTGTGTCATTCGCACTGGGCGCTTTCTTTGCTGGCACGGTAATGCGCGAATCTGAATTTAGTCACCGTGCCGCTGAAGAGTCTTTGCCGTTGCGTGATGCATTTTCAGTGCTTTTCTTTGTGGCAGTGGGTATGTTGTTCGAGCCGGCGGTACTGATCGATCAGCCAACTCATGTACTGGGCGTGGTCGCCATTATTATCATTGGTAAATCAATCGCGGCACTGGTACTGGTGCTTACTTTTCGCTATCCACTTAATACTGCGCTGACGGTTGCTACCAGTCTGGCTCAAATCGGTGAGTTTTCCTTTATTCTGGCTGGATTGGGCCTGTCGCTCGGACTATTGACCACTGAGGGAATGAATCTGGTGCTTGCTGGTGCGCTGATTTCCATCGCACTGAATCCTTTCCTGTTTACGGCTATCGAGCCATTTAGAAAGTGGCTTCTCGATCGTTCTGAGCTGGCGCGCAGTCTAGAGCGTCGAGAAGATCCCTACGCAGAACTGCCGATGAGTACTGAACGCAAGTATCTTGAAGGCCAAGTGGTGCTGGTAGGCTGCGGGCGAGTTGGGCGCCGCATTGCCGATGCTTTGGACAAGCAGGGCATTCCCTACGTGATTGCAGAGCAGAACCGCGAACTGGTTGAGGATTTGCGTAACAAAGGAGTCGTCGCCGTATCAGGGGACGCTACCGATCCGGCAGTATTGATTCAAGCTCACATTGCGGATGCGGCAATGCTTGTTATCGCGACTCCGGATCTGCTGAATGTTCGCCAAATAGTCGACACCGCGCGTACACTCAATCCAGGCATCGAAATCGTGCTGCGGACTCATAGTGAGGATGAATCGCAATTATTGCGCAAAGAGAATATTGGCACGGTCTTCTTTGGTGAGGAGGAGCTTGCCAAAGGTATCACGAGTCATGTTTTACAACGCTTCGCCCCCCCGTCGATAGCACCGGCACATGGCAAGCATGCATGAGCGCACCGCTGAACCGGGTTAAGATAAAATTTTAGATTGCAACGCGTAATTCCCGCAGAATCAGTGTCTTGCGAGTAATCGATCAGGTGGTGCTTGGCTTGTTATTTTTCAGCAAGCTGGGCATAGTATGATTACAGCGGCGCTGAGGTCAGTGGTTAGCAGCAGGCCGGTAGTGGGTCGGCTATCCAAAGCGATACATTTGTATGATTAGTTTCCATATTTGTGGCGCTCGAGTATGACTTAAGGAAGTGAACAAAGAGATCAAGATTTCCATTTCGGAGTACGGATATGAGTCATGAGATGCTAGAATTCACGAGTGTAACGATCAAAACTGACTTTCTTTTCGTTTCAGAAACCAGGAGTTTTTCGCGATGACTGATTATATCGTGTGGTTTGACCAGTTGAGTAAGGATGATGTAGCCATCGTCGGCGGTAAGAATGCCTCGCTAGGTGAAATGATCAACCATCTCAGTCGGGCAGGTGTCAATGTGCCGGGCGGTTTTGCTACCACCACGCACGCCTATCGCGATTTTCTAGCGAGCAATGGATTGACTGAGCGCATCAACCATTTGCTGGATCAATTGGATGTCAGTGATATCAATGCACTGACCACTGTAGGCAAAACAATTCGTGGTTGGCTACTGGAGGCATCGTTGCCCGATGCCTTGCTGCAAGCAGTTACTCAGGCTTATGAAAAATTGGTAACCAATAGTGGTGATAGGGCTTCTTTTGCAGTACGCTCATCTGCAACAGCTGAAGATTTGGCAGATGCCTCATTTGCCGGCCAGCAGGAAACCTTGCTGAATGTTCGCGGTCTGGAGCAGCTTGTTGCAGCGATCAAAGTGGTATTTGCATCGTTATATAACGATCGCGCCATTGCCTACCGAGTTCACCATCACTTCCAGCATGACAAGGTATTCCTGTCAGCAGGGATTCAGAAGATGGTACGCAGCGACCTGGGAGCGAGTGGCGTAGCATTCACGCTGGATACCGAGTCGGGTTTCCGGGATGTGATTTTCATCACAGCAGCGTATGGCCTGGGTGAAACCATCGTGCAGGGCACAGTCAATCCGGATGAATTCTACGTTTATAAGCGGGGATTAGAAACAGGTCACCCAGCCATTCTTTCGCGGCGTTTGGGCGCCAAAGCCATCGAAATGATTTACCGCGACGGTGATGAGCAGAGCTCATCCACAGTGATGCGCGAAGTGGAAGTAGAACGCCGTCAGCGTTTCTGTTTATCTGATGCGCAAGTTGAAGCGCTGGCGCAGCAGGCCCTGATTATCGAAAAGCATTACGGTCGTCCGATGGATATCGAATGGGCATTAGATGGGGTAGATGGACAGCTTTATATTGTACAGGCTCGCCCTGAAACCGTTGAAAGCCGAGTGGGTTCCGCTGTAGAGCGCTTTAAATTGAGTCAGAAAGGGAAGGTATTGACCGAAGGGCGCGCCATCGGGCAAAAGATCGGGCAGGGGGTAGCGCGTTTGATCATGCACACGGATCAGATGGATACTATCCAATCAGGAGAGGTGCTGGTTACCGATATGACAGATCCCGACTGGGAGCCGATCATGAAACGGGCTGCTGCGATCGTCACGAATCGTGGCGGGCGTACTTGTCATGCAGCGATTGTGGCGCGCGAACTGGGGATTCCGGCAGTAGTGGGTTGTGGTGATGCCACGACACAAATCAAGGATGGAACGGAAGTTACAATTTCCTGTGCTGAAGGAGATACCGGCCACGTTTATGAAGGATTGCTGCTGTTTGAGCATACGACTGCCGATATTGGTGAGCTGCCTGATTTACCCGTTAAGATCATGATGAATATTGGTAATCCATCCCATGCCTTTGCATTTTCACGTTTGCCGAATCAAGGAGTTGGCCTGGCGCGACTGGAATTTATCATTAATAACATGATAGGCATCCACCCGAAAGCATTGCTGGAGTTTGCTCATTTGCCAGAAGATCTGAAAAATGAGATTGGCCGACGAATGGCCGGTTATGCTGACCCTGTCAGCTTTTATGTGGATAAACTGGCGGAAGGCATTGCAACACTGGCGGCAGCCTTTTATCCACACCCTGTCATCGTCCGCACTTCCGACTTTAAATCCAATGAGTATGCCAAGCTGATTGGTGGTGATCGTTATGAACCACAGGAAGAAAATCCCATGATTGGATTTCGTGGCGCATCACGTTATCTGGCAGCTTCATTTCGCGATTGTTTTGAGCTGGAGTGCCAGGCATTGCATAAAGTACGTGATGAGATGGGTTTGACCAATGTTGAGATCATGATTCCATTCTGCCGCACCCTGGAGGAAGCCCGGCAAGTCACGGAACTGCTGGCGTCACTGGGTTTTGTGCGAGGCAGGAATGGGCTGCGTTTGATCATGATGTGCGAGATTCCATCCAATGCGATACTGGCAGAGGAGTTTTTGCAATATTTTGATGGTTTCTCCATTGGCTCGAATGATATGACTCAGTTATCGCTGGGGATTGATCGTGATTCCAGTTTAGTGTCCCATTTGTTCGATGAACGCAATCCGGCTGTTAAAAAGATCCTCAAAATGGCAATAGACGCCTGTCGCAAGCAGGGTAAATATATCGGTATCTGTGGTCAGGGTCCGTCCGATTATCCGGATTTTGCGGTTTGGTTGTTTGAACAGGGGATTAATAGCTTATCGCTGAATCCGGATACCGTCGTGGATACTTGGCTGCATCTGGCTAATTTAGATAAATCGTGACCAGGCAGAAACGCACCGTTTTTTATTTATCGGACCGTACCGGCATTACTGCAGAAACCCTTGGGCACAGCTTGTTGACCCAGTTTGATGGGATTGAATGGGAAAAGATCAATGTGCCATTTCTGGGCGATTCTGTAAAAGCCCTGGTAGTAGCAGAGCAGATCAATCGAGCTGCCGAGCGGGATGGTCATCGACCACTGGTTTTTAGTACGTTGCTTAAACCGGATATTCTTGGAGTGATTCGACAGGCAAATTGCCGGGTCTATGATTTTTTTGAAACCTTCGTCAGCTCAATCGAAGAAGAACTTCACCAACCGTTTGCAAGAATGGCAGGACGCTCTCATGGTCTGCAGTACCGTCTGCCTTATTTTAAGAGGATGGCAGCGATCAATTACGTGCTGGCGCATGATGATGGGGTTAACCCGGGAAAATTTACGGAAGCCGACATTATTCTGATGGGAGTGTCTCGTACTGGTAAAACACCCACCTGTCTATATCTGGCATTGCAGTATGGGATTGCCGCCGCAAACTATCCGCTCACCCAGGAAGATATGTCTGTGATACAGCTACCCAAAGTACTAGAACCTGTTAGAAATGAGTTATTTGGACTGACGCTCAGTGCAGCGCAGCTGCATTTTATTCGCCAGGAACGTCGTCCAAATAGCCAGTATGCATCGCTTGCCCAGTGCCAGCGCGAAATTCAATGGCAAGAATCCTTATTTCAGCTATTCAGTATTCCCTATCTGGATACCACGCATATCTCTATCGAAGAAATCAGCGCCATCATTCTTGATCGCAGTGGTTTGAAGCGGCAGTTGTACGGTTGATAAGAAAGAAGATCGCATAGCTGCCGCCAGGTTGTGTTGCGGCTAGATGTTACAATGTTTCAGCGGGTTCATTTCATGTATCTGACTGATAACCGTAATCTGAAGCAGGAAGTCTTTTGGTGAGAGAGGCAGCCGGCAACCTAAGAAGCAGCATTCACAACCCAGTATATTTTTGAGATTCCTGAAAGGTTTCTGATGATTGAGCAGTTTTTTCACCCAATCCTTATGCTGCTTGGAGCGGCGATCATTGTGGTGGTTACCTTTCATCGGCTTCACGTCCCGCCGAGTTTGGGTTATATACTGGTAGGTGTTCTGCTTAGTTCATATACGCCTGGATCGGTCATTGAAGCACAACCTATTCACATGCTGGCGGAGTTCGGGATCGTTTTTCTGTTGTTTACCATTGGATTGAATTTCTCGCTGCCGCAAATTTACGCTTCGCACGGTCTGGTATTAGGTCTAGGGACAGCTCAGGTGCTGCTGACCACCATAGCTGTAGGTGTCGTAGTGTGGCTGATGGGTTTGCCGGTTGCGGCAGCTTTTGTGGTAGGGGCAGTGTTTGCGCAGTCTTCTACCACGATCATCAGTAAGACACTTAGTGAACAGGGAGAGGAACACAGCCGGCACGGCAGGCTCGGTACGGGGATGAATATTTTCCAGGATGTCACGGCGGTACCTTTCCTGATCGTAATTCCTGCGTTTGGCGCGGCTGCTGAGGGGATTGGCGCATTGGCGAGTTCGCTCGGCTTAGCGCTTGCCAAAGCTGCGCTGGCATTCGCGCTGGTGTTTATCGTGGGCAGAAAACTGCTACGACCTTTGTTTCATTTGGTTGCGGTGCAACGATCGGCAGAGGTATTCACCTTGACCGTATTGTTTGTTTCCCTGGTCGCAGCCTGGATTACTCAGAATCTTGGGATGTCTACCGCATTTGGAGCTTTTCTTGCCGGTATGGTGTTAGGTGAAACAGAATTTCGCCATCAAGTGGAATCAACCATTCGACCCATTCGCGATGTATTGCTCGGTTTGTTTTTTGTCGGGATTGGCATGCTATTCGATTTATCCGTATTTCCACAGATATGGCATTGGGCACTGGCTGGCGCTGTGGTTCTCATGGTTTCCAAGGCCTTTATCGTTGCCCAGATTGTACAGTTAGTAAGAATTGATACATTAACTGCGTGGCGCACCGGGTGGTTGTTGGCAGTGGGGGGAGAATTTGGTTTTGCTTTACTCACGATTGCGCTTGGCATGCAGGCAATCGACCAAGAAACCGGTCAGATCACACTCGCCTCGGTGCTGCTTTCCATGATCGGGGGGCCGTTCCTCATTCGCTATAATCATGCACTTGCTCGTCTTTTCGTACGACAGCCAGCTTCTCAGCGTGAAGACACGACATTGCAACTCAATACTGAAACTACCAGTAAATTAAGAGATCATGTCATCATTTGCGGCTATGGGCGTATTGGTCAAAGTGTGGCTCATTTTCTGGAGGAGGAGCGGATACCTTACATAGCGCTGGATCTTGATCCTGTGAAAGTAAAGGAGGCGCATACTGCCGGTGAACAGGTTTTTTATGGTGACGCTGCAGAACGCGATATTCTCGAGGCAGTCGGTGTAAGCACTGCACGGCTTCTTGTGATTAGTCACGAGGATATCATGTCTGCTCATAAGGTTTTGCATCATGTGCGAGATTTGCGCCCGGATCTTCCTGTGATGGTGCGTACTCGTGATGAAAGTCATGTGGATGAGCTGCGGGAAAGTGGTGCGACAGAAGTGGTGCCGGAAACGCTGGAAGCTGCACTGATGATTGCTGCGCATACGCTGCTGCTGCTGGATGTGCCGATCTCGCGAGTAATGCGTCGCATGCAGCAACAACGGGATAAACGTTATCATTTGCTGCGTGAGTTTTACCGAGGCAACAATGTATTTACCGATACGCTCCAGGAGAACGATGCTGATCGGCTCAGGCCGATCATTCTGCCGCCAGATAGTGGCGCTGCAGGGCGTACTCTGCGAGAATTCAATCTTGAAGGGATTGCAGTAACCGCGTTGGTACGGCAAGGGAGGCGGCAGCTTGCCCCCTCACTTGATACTCCATTGCAAGTGGGTGATGTGATCGTACTGTTTGGTTCACCCGATGATCTGGAGCGTGCAGAAAAAGCTTTGTCTGTTTGACCTCAAGATTGACTGAGACATACGTTTCAATGAACAATACTGAGACAATCATAGGAGATTACTGCATGATACGTATACAGTCTATATTGGCGGCAACTGATTTTTCCGCTGATGCACAATACGCCGCTGAACGTGCCGCAATAATTTCTGCCGCGACAGGAGCATCGCAGGGTGTGATACTCCATGTGCTTAAATCATCATGGCTGGATAACTTGAAACACTTCGCCAATCTGCCCGTGGAAGTAGAGCAATCCATGGTGACGAATGCCTCCCGGTCACTCAATCAACTGATTGCAAAAATCCAAGAGCAAGCGGGCTTTGCGTTTGAACCAAGGGTTTGCGTGGGTAATGTTCTGGACACGATCTTGAAAGTATCAGAGGATTTTGATTTACTAGCACTGGGTGCGCATGGGGAAAATCCATTGCGTGATTTTGCCCTGGGGACCACGACCGAACGGCTTATCCGGCAAAGCCGTAAACCTATGCTCGTGGTCAGACGCGAAGCTAAAACCGCTTATCGGTGCGTGCTTGTTGCTGTCGATTTTTCTCCGCATTCGTTGACAGCATTTGCATACGGGAATGTGATTGCCCCGCAAAGCGAAATTTATCTAACACACATCTTTGAAGCACCCTTCGAGGGTAAGATGCGGTATGCAGGCGTTACGGATGAAATCATTCAGAAATACCGTATCCATGCACGCCATGAAGCTGAGGCAGAGATGAAGGGGTTTATCGAAACATCAGGAATAGACAGTCGTAATGTGTGCCGTATGATTGAACATGGCCGTCATGTTCCTGCCAAATTACGAGATAAAGTGCTCGAAATCGGCGCAGATCTTGTCGTTGTCGGCAAGCATGGTAAATCTCTGACTGAACAATTGCTGTTAGGAAGCGTGACACTTCATCTGCTGACAGAATGTCCTTGTGATGTGCTGGTTGTGCAATAGCAGCTGTCATGAGCATGTTTGGAGAATAGAGTGGCGCAGTTTTCCAGATTGCTTTAACGACAATTTTTGGTTTTTAATGTTGGTTTGCTTGATGATCGCTGTGCCCAAATCAGCAATCCTATACCTGCAGCAATCATGGGGAGTGACAGCCATTGCCCCATACTGACGCCCAAAGTTAATATCCCCATAAAACCATCATCGGGTTCGCGGAAAAATTCTGCAAACGAGCGGAATGTGCCATACCCGATCAGAAACATGCCGGAGACAGCTCCTAGTGGGCGTGATTTACTTGAATAGATCCAGAGCAGGATAAATAAAGCGATCCCTTCCAGCGCAAATTCGTAAAGTTGAGAAGGATGACGCGAAAGATTGTCGACGTGTGGAAAAATCATGCCCCAGGCTACATCAGTGGGCCGTCCCCATAATTCGCCATTGATAAAATTGCCGATGCGGCCTGCTCCCAACCCTAATGGTACCAGCGGCGCAATGAAATCAGTCACAGTAAACCATTGAAGTCTATGCTTATGAGCCAGCAGCGCCATCGCCACGATGACACCAATGAAGCCCCCATGGAATGACATGCCGCCTTGCCAAATCGCGAATATTTCCAGCGGGTGTTGTAAGTAATAACCTGGCTGGTAAAACAATACATGTCCTAGTCTTCCTCCCAGGATAACGCCAAGGACTCCATAGAAGAGTGCGTCATCGAGGATAGTATTGGTGAATACTGCCTGCTTATTTTGCTTAATGCGATAACGACCAAGCAAAATAAAAAGAGAAAAACCAAGCAGATACATCAATCCATACCAGTGAATGGAAAGCGGGCCAATGGAGAGTGCAACCGGATCGAATTGAGGATGGATAAGCATAGGTTACGAGCTGATTTACGGTAAAATACACATTATACGGTAAGTAAGCATATCGCTGCAGTGCGCAGCTTGTTAATCAGATTGCATTTTTAGCTTTTCAGGAGAAATCATGCCAGACAATAAGCGTAGTCAAGCCATTACTCAAGGAGCAAAGCGCTCCCCCAATCGTGCCATGTTGCGGGCAGTGGGTTTTGGTGATGGAGACTTTGATAAACCCATTGTTGGAGTAGCCAATGGATTTTCTACTATTACACCCTGTAATATGGGTCTTAATGAACTCTCCCTCAGTGCCGAGCGTGCATTGAGAAAAGCCGGCGCAATGCCGCAAATGTTTGGCACGATAACGGTTTCCGATGGTATATCCATGGGAACCGAAGGAATGAAATATTCACTCGTGTCCCGTGAAGTTATCGCTGATTCCATTGAAACGGCTGTGCAGGCAGAAAGCATGGATGGCGTGATTGCAATTGGTGGCTGTGACAAGAACATGCCGGGTGCGATGATTGCGCTGGCGAGGATGAATGTACCCGCCATATTTGTCTATGGCGGTACCATTAAGGCAGGGCACTATAAAGGGCAAGATCTGACAATTGTGAGTGCGTTCGAAGCCGTGGGCCAGTACACTGCTCATAAAATCGATGATAAGGAATTACTGGAAGTAGAACGGCATGCCTGCCCTGGTGCAGGCTCCTGTGGCGGAATGTATACAGCCAATACCATGTCGTCAGCGATCGAGGTAATGGGAATGAGCTTGCCTTACTCATCGACCATGGCAGCAGAAGATGAAGAAAAACGGCTTAGTGCAGCACGTTCCGCAGAAGTTTTAGTCAATGCAATTAATAAGCAGATTCGTCCACGCGATTTGATTACACGGAAATCGCTTGAAAATGCCATTTCTGTGGTGATGGCAGTGGGTGGATCAACCAATGCGGTGCTTCATCTACTAGCGATTGCGCACGCTGCCGAGGTGGATCTGAGTATTGATGACTTTGAGGAAATACGTGCACGGGTACCTGTTTTGTGCGATCTGAAACCCTCTGGGCGTTATGTGGCAACTGATTTGCACCATGCAGGTGGGATTCCTCAAGTCATGAAGATGTTACTGGTGCGCGGTTTGCTACATGGTGATTGCATGACGATCAGTGGTGAAACTATTGCGGAAGTATTACGGGATGTGCCTGAGAAGCCACGTGAGAATCAGAATGTCATCAGACAATGGGACAATCCTTTGTATGCACAGGGTCATCTTGCCATTCTCAAAGGAAATTTGTCACCAGAAGGTTCAGTTGCCAAAATAACGGGAGTGAAAAATCCGAAAATTACAGGTCCTGCACGTGTCTTCGATTCTGAGGAAGCATGCATGAATGCCATCCTTGCCAGGGAAATTCAAGCAGGAGATGTCGTGGTAATACGTTATGAAGGTCCCAAGGGCGGACCAGGTATGCGAGAAATGCTGTCGCCTACTTCAGCGCTGATTGGTGAAGGCCTCGGAGATTCGGTTGGGTTGATCACGGATGGACGATTCTCCGGCGGTACTTATGGCATGGTAGTTGGTCATGTTGCACCAGAAGCTTTTGTGGGGGGAGCGATTGCACTGGTGAAGGAGGGCGATTCCATCACCATTGATGCGGCACAACGTTTGTTACAGCTTAATATTTCTGAGGAGGAACTGGCGCAACGCCGTGCGGCGTGGCAAGCACCTGAACCGCGTTATCAGCGCGGTGTGCTGGCGAAGTATGCGAAGCTGGTATCGACCGCCAGCCGTGGAGCGATTACCGACTAGCAGACCGTTGAAAAACGGACTTGCTCCGGTAAAATTTTGCATAAGCCTTACTATACTGAATCATGCGCTGCGGCGTCCGAAGGTACTGGGTGGATAGGATACTCAAGCAAATGGATCAGCCATTTGATGCTGTTTACTCGAGGGAAGGCTGTCCTTCGATACCGCCGGAGTGGTTGCTGCGAGCATCGCTGCTTCAAGTGTTGTTTACCATCCGCTCCGAACGGCAACTGGTCGCGCACATCGAACACAACCTGTGGTACCAGCTGGTTTGCTGGGCTGGGTATTTTCTCACGGGTGTCAAGCATCTGACGGAGTGGGCGGAGCTGAGCAATGACAAACATTTGTCAACCCGGGAGCCACAGTGGGGGAAGACCGCGGCTACGATGTGGATGAGTACATCAAAGCAGTGCGATCGCTGGGCATGATCCCGCATGTGGCGGCCAAACGCAAAGGCAGCGCCATGCCGGATGATATTTGCCAGAGCGAAGGCTACGCGATCTGTCTGAAGATTCGCAAACGATCGACGAAGTATTGGGTTGGGTGAAAACGGTAGGCGGGATGCGTAAGCTGAAGTTGGTCGGGCGCAAGAAAATCAGCGGACAACTCCGGTTTGTTGCCGCGATTTACGATCTGGTGCGCATCGGAAGTCTGACCGGCGGGTAGACAGGTTCGCGCACATAGGGACGGTACGTCTAAAATTCGCCTAAAACAGGCGGATAAGAACAAAGGAAGGATTCACAGGAAACTCGGACAGAAACTGATCAAAAAATGAGCGTCTTTGGTAAAAATAGATCTGCAAAAAACAACCAAAGTGCTTGCAGTCTTTTAAAAGAGAAATTTCAGAATCAAAATGCCGAGTTTTTCAACGGCCTGTTAAAGAAACGATCGGGCGACGGGTCACGTTGCTGACTATATGTTAATGAATAATCAACCATTTATTAAATAATGCCATGTCCAATCATCTGGCAAGTGAAACAAGTCCCTATCTTTTGCAGCATGCAAATAACCCCGTTGAGTGGTACCCGTGGGGTGAGGAAGCGCTTGCACTAGCACGTGACCAAAATAAGCCTATTTTGCTTTCTATTGGTTATTCGGCATGCCATTGGTGCCATATCATGGCATATGAGTCATTCGAGGATTTGGAAGTGGCGGCAGTGATGAATGAACATTTTATCAATATTAAAGTGGATCGTGAGGAGCGCCCTGATCTCGATCAGATATATCAGGCTGCACATTTCATGCTTAACCAGCGTCATGGCGGCTGGCCGTTAACTTTGTTCCTGACGCCTGAGCAAAAGCCTTTTTTCGCAGGTACTTATTTTCCCAAAGAGCCTCGTCACGGTATACCTGGTTTTCTTGATTTATTGCCAAAGATTGTGGAGCTGTATCATACGCGTAGAGAAGATATTGAACAACAAAATACTGCGCTGCTGAAAATGTTTGCAGAGACATTACCTACTTCGGGTACCAATATTCCTGCATTTTCCCGTCATCTCATTGATCAGGCAATCACACAGCTTTTTGCAAATTTTGATCGGGAATGGGGTGGTTTTGGTTCTGCACCAAAATTCATTCATCCAGCCGAGCTGGAATTCTGCTTGAGATGTTATTTTCCAGAAGGTGATAAGCAAGCTTTACATATGACGGTTTATACCCTGGAAAGAATGGCTAAGGGTGGCATTTACGACCAGTTGGGGGGAGGGTTTTACCGTTACAGTACCGATCAGTACTGGCGTATTCCCCATTTTGAGAAGATGCTTTGCGACAACGGTCCCTTGTTACAGCTCTATTCGGATACCTGGCTTGCAACTCGTGATCCTTTATTCAAGCGAATTGCGGAAGAGACGGCTACCTGGGTGATGCGGGAAATGCAATCCGATCAAAAAAAAGGAGGTTATTACTCGGCATTGGATGCAGATTCAGAGCATGAAGAGGGAAAATTTTACGTTTGGGATAAAAATCAGATCGTGCAAATCCTGCCACCTGATGAATATGCTGTGATTGTTCCTTACTATGGCCTTTCACATTTTCCTAATTTTGAAAACAAATACTGGCATCTTGAAATTGATCAATCTGCTGCAGTCATAGCTAACGAAATGGGGGTGAGCGAGGAGGAAGTGCAACAGCGGATTGAATCAGCGCGGCGCAAGCTTTTCAATATACGGGAACAGCGTGTTCATCCTGGTCGTGACAAAAAAATCCTGACTAGCTGGAACGGCTTGATGATCAAGGGCATGGCGCGGGCAGGAATGATTTTTCAGCATAAAGAATGGGTGCATTCCGCTATGCAGGTAGTAGATTTTATTAGCACCACCCTTTGGAAGAACAATCGGCTACTGGCTGTCCACAAGGATGGCAAAGTACATCTCAATGCATATCTCGATGATTATGCGTTTTTGCTAAATGGCTTGTTAGTGCTCGTGCAAGTCGAATTTCGTCAGTCTGATCTTGATTTTGCTATTGCATTGGCCGACATCATGCTGGATCAGTTTGAAGATAAGCAATTAGGTGGATTTTTTTTTACAAGTCATGATCATGAGAAGCTTATTCATCGACCCAAGATAGGTCAGGATAATGCAATACCGTCAGGTAATGGTTTGGCGGCGATATCGTTGCAACGACTTGGCCATTTGCTTGGAGAATATCGTTATTTGCAGTCAGCTGAACGTACGCTTAAATTGTTTTATTCTGGAATGCGGCGACATGCCAGTTCCTACTGTAGTTTATTGATGGCGTTGGAAGAATGGCTTACGCCACCACAAATCGTTATTTTGCGTGGAAAAAACCCTACACTCACTGAGTGGCATCGGGCATTAGTATTCGGTGCGCCGGAAATGATGGTTCTGGCGTTACCGATGGAACTAACTGGATTACCCCAATCTCTGAACAAAGGCTTACCCGTAGATAAAGATGTCAATGCTTGGGTTTGCCAAGGTGAGAGGTGTTTGCCGGAAATCACCGATTTACAGGAATTGCTGCAAGTCTGCGAAGTTAAGGGTAGAATGTTATTCCCTTTATAATTCAAATAAGGAAAAAATGATGAGAAAAATATGGTTAGGAATAATGGCAGCATCTACCGTATTATGGGTTGGCGGTGTTCAAGCAAGTGCTGAATTGGCAAAAAGCAGCGGCTGCCTGAACTGCCATCAAGTTGACACCAAGTTGGTTGGACCTGCACTTAAAGATATCGCTGCAAAATACGTAAGCCAAGAGGGTGCGGCCGATTACCTGGCAGGAAAAATAAAAAATGGTAGTAATGGTGTATGGGGAACTATTCCAATGCCACCGAATGTAAAAGTTAGCGATGCGGATGCTAAGGCTCTAGCAGACTTTATTCTGACGCTCAAGTAAGGCGAGTGATGGAGAGAGGCCGATGCGTGATAAAGGCGTATCGGCCTTTTGTTTTGGTTTTTATGATCTAATGAATAGAGATACATTATTTTGATTCTCAAATGAGTAAAGATTGTTTATTGATAACTTTACCATTCCTATACCCTTGGAAACATATTTTGAGCAATGATGATGGAGAAGATTATCTTTGGTGCTGGCTGCTTTTGGGGTGTTGAAGCTACTTTTCGTGGCATCCATGGTGTATGTGATGTCACCAGTGGGTATGCCGGTGGTCATACTCGCCATCCTACCTACCAGGATGTTTGCTCAGATCAGACAGGTCACGCAGAAGTTGTACTGGTAAAATATGATCCTTCAGTGATTTCCTTTAGAAATTTGCTGGATACCTTCTGGAATTGCCATAATCCTACTACCCTTAATCGCCAGGGACCTGATAGAGGATCTCAATATCGGTCGGTTATATTTTTTTATACGCCAGAACAAGAGATTGCGGCGAAGCAATCGCGGGATGCATTGCAGCAAAGCGGGCATTGGCGGGATCCGATCGTAACTGAAATTTTACCTGCTACTGAGTTCTACTCTGCTGAAGATTATCACCAGCGCTATTTTGAGAAACACGGATTACATTAAGATAACTTGAACTCAGGTTTTCCATCAGGAGTTTAATTTTAAGATATTAAATTTCAGATCGGAAATACTGAGGTGATTGCGGATACTAAATACTCGCTTATTAAATAGAAATTTTCTTCTCAAAATGCAGCGGAGATCCAATATAATCAAAAAATGAGTAGCTTATTTATAATTAGTGCTCCTTCAGGGGCTGGTAAGACCAGTTTGATCAAAGCGTTACTTCAAACCAGCATTAATTTGAGTTTGTCTATTTCGCATACTACTCGTCAACCACGTTCCAATGAAGTAAACGGTCAAGATTATTTCTTTGTCAGTCGGGATGTTTTCAAACAAATGTTAGAGAGAGGTGAATTTCTTGAAAGCGCAGAAGTTTACGGAAACTTATATGGCACCTCACAACATTGGGTTGAAGAGACCATGGCATTGGGTCAAGATGTTTTGATGGAAATCGATTGTCAGGGAGCTCAGCAGATACGCCAGGTTTTTCCTCAGGCAGTAAGCATTTTTATTTTACCTCCTTCTCTGGCATTGTTAGAAGCTCGTTTGAAACAACGTAGACAGGATGATCCAGAAACAATAGCGCGCCGCTTGGAAGCAGCTCGTGAAGAGATAAAACAAGTGAACAGATTTGATTATGCTGTTATTAATAACGAATTAGACGAGGCGCTCAAAGATATTTGTTGTGTTATTCGAGCAGAACGCCTAAGAATAATGCATCAGCTGGTCAAACAACGTGCACTAGTAGCGCAATTTAAATAAACGATATCTTATTGGTGAAATTTTTTAATAAAAAATAAAAGGTGTAATTTATGGCTCGTATTACCGTTGATGATTGTTTAAAAATTATTCCTAATCGTTTTGATATGACATTGGCAGCAACTACTCGAGCAAGACAAATAGCCATTGGCTCTACTCCGATGGTAGATGCTGCTCGAGATAAGCCTACTGTCATTGCGTTACGCGAATTAGCTAAGGGTAAGATAGGTATTGATATTCTTAATACCATACGTTGAGATTGAGAAAATTTTTAGTAAAAATTAGACAATTACAGTAAAGAAACGAAAACAATCTATATTTTGCTAAATAACAGATTGTGTGGCGATAGAATTTGTAGCATTATCAAATTGTTTGTTAAGACTTTTCTTAACTTCATCCCTCTAGTCTTGCACAATATAAAGAACGCTATAAATTCAGAAGCATCCTGAGTATTGATGCAGAGCTCTAGTTATAGTGTTCTTGACCAGAAATATTTGTAATTCCAGCGCCGTAGCTGAGATTACAAAGACCTTGTCTATTGTTTGTAAAATAAAGTTAAATTAGCCCAGCGAAAAATGGGGGAACTCTTATGCCAGAGCTTTCATTATCGAACTCTTCTGTGGTAACGCCAGAAGCCGCGTCGTTATTTTCTGCGGTAACGAAATATTTTAAGCCTGAAGATTTAACTTTACTCAAGAATGCGTATTTTTTTAGCCAAGGTGCGCATTCTGGGCAGTTTCGTAAGACTGGTGAACCTTATATTTCTCATCCCGTGGCGGTTGCTGGTATTCTTTGTGAACTCCATCTAGATGCAATTACGCTTGCTGCTGCATTATTACATGACGTTGTAGAAGATACGACTATTTCTAAGGAAGAAATTAGCGAGAGATTCGGAGTCTCGGTAGCCGAGCTGGTAGATGGCGTCTCCAAATTGGAGAAGATTGAATTCCAGACTCAAGCTGATGTGCAAGCTGAAAATTTCCGTAAAATGCTATTGGCTATGGCGCAGGATGTAAGAGTCATTCTTATTAAATTGGCTGACCGCTTGCACAATATGCGAACACTGGAAGTAATGCGCCCTGAAAAGCAGCGTCGCATAGCACGGGAGACTTTGGAGATTTATGCACCTATTGCTCATCGTTTAGGTTTAAACAGCATTTACCAAGAATTGCTGGAGCTGGGCTTTCGTTATTTCTACCCTAATCGTTACAGGGTATTGGTAAAAGCGACTAAGGCGGCGCGAGGAAACCGCCGTGAAGTGGTCGGAAAAATTCTTGATGCGATCAAACATAGATTTGAAGATGCGGGTTTAGATGCTATTGTGAATGGGAGAGAGAAGCATCTTTATAGTATCTACAAGAAAATGGTTGAGAAGCAACTGAGCTTCTCGGAGGTATTGGATATTTATGGTTTTCGTGTCCTGGTGAGGGATATTCCTTCGTGTTATCTGGCATTAGGAGTCTTACACAGTTTGTATAAACCCATACCAGGTAAATTTAAGGATTATATTGCGATTCCTAAGCTGAATGGTTATCAATCACTCCACAATACATTGCTGGGCCCTTATGGATTGCCGATAGAAATACAAATCCGAACTTATGAGATGCACCGGATTGCTGAGATGGGCGTTGCATCACATTGGCTCTATAAAAATAATGGCACAGAGGTAAATGAACTGCATCTAAAAACAAATCAGTGGCTAAAAAACTTACTGGAAACCTTGAGTGACTCTTCCGATTCTATTGAGTTTCTGGAACACCTCAAGATCGATCTGTTTCCCGGGGAGGTCTATGTGTTCACGCCACAAGGAAAAATACTTGAGTTATCAAGAGGCTCCACTGCAGTTGATTTCGCTTATGCGATACATACAGATGTGGGCAACTGCTGTGTTGCAGCCAAGATTAACGGTGAGAATGCGCCCTTACGTACTAAACTAAAGAACGGCGATCGAGTAGAAATTGTAACTGCGCCCTATGCGAATCCCAATCCTGCCTGGCTCTCTTATGTTGCTACAGCAAGAGCGCGTTCAAGCATCCGTTATTTTCTTAGAACCATTCAATATGATGAGTCAGTAAAACTAGGTGAACGTTTACTAAATCAGGCTTTATTATCATTTGGCATCAACCCTGAAACAATCAATGAAACACAATGGGAAAAACTTGTCAGGGATAGCGGCGCTAAGTCGAAAAAAGCATTGCTTGCAGATATCACATTGGGAAAACAGCTTTCAGCCGTGATTGCTAAGCGTTTAGCGGTACCTGGAGAGTCGATATCCGAAATCACTAGCACAACAAGTAATCCTGTGGTGATCCTTGGTACGGAAGGTATGACAGTACAGTTTGCTCGATGCTGCTATCCAATTCCAGGGGATATGATCGTTGGGTTGATTAAGAAAGATCAGGGTTTAGTGATTCATACGCATGATTGTACAGCCGTAATGAAAATTCAGAGAAACTCTGAGAATGTACTAGATGTGACGTGGGGTAAAGATATAACCAGAACTTTTGAGATTGGTATCACTATGACAGTAGTAAATCAACGTGGTGTACTCGCTAGGGTCGCCGCAGAAATTGCCAAGGACGATTCGAATATCGATGACGTCACCATGGAAAGTGATAAAGATTACACCACCATGCACTTTATTTTGCAAGCCAGGAATCGTCGGCATCTTGCCCAAATCATGCGGGGCCTGAGGCATATTCAGGAGGTTGTAAAACTTGGTCGGGCGAAGAATTAGGCGTTTATTGCATAAATAACTTAGTCCGAATATTTCATAAATTGGCACGTGCCAATTTATGAAATATTCGGGTTAGTAAGCAATTATCCTGGAACGGTGTCTCTATGTGTCAGGATAATTAGCTCATGACGGGAAATCCCCCGGCTATGTCGGGGTGACAGTAAAAGTTTGACAGATATGGGAGTCCATCAGCGAAACTCCACTCGTGAGCCGCCTAGCACACGAAGAAAGGAGAATCGAGATGGACGAGGGCGAAAGCCTAAGCCATAGTAAATGGGAGTGCAAGTAAAAACCACATCATATTCATACCGAAATGCTGGAGGAAGACGTTGTATGAGCAATTGAGACCACAACCTTGGGGATGTTTTCAAGAGATTGGCCGAATACAAAGACAGCAGGATAGAAGGAGGACATCTGATACTGGATCATGCACATATACTGATATCGATTCCGCCGCAGCGCGCGGTGTCTCAAGTAGTCGGATACATCAAGGGCAAGAGTGCCATTCATCTGGCGCGAGTGTACGGAGAGCGTAAGCGCAACTTTTTTTGTGCGAGAGGCTACTTTGTATCAACGGTGGGACGAGATAAACAAATGATACGGGAGTAAATTCGCCACCAAGAGAAAGAAGACAAGCGCTTGGATCAGATGAATCTGTGGTGATAACAGGCTATCTTCAGGTAGTCACAAAGGTAGGGGCCGTGTAAGCAACCCCATTTTGCTGCTTTGAGCGGCTCACAAAATTAAAGCCCTCAGCTTTGCCGGGGGATACTTACTTCGAATTCCTATCTTTCCGCACTTTGTCAATTAACTCATTTAATACCTGAGTCGTATCGCGTGGTGTACCGCTCATCTTTCCACTAGTTATGTATTTTCCATCGATCACTAAGGCTGGTACACCGGTTAATTTGAATTGCCTTATCATTTGGGAAGTTTTTGCTACTTGATTTTGAACAGAAAAGGAATTGTAAGCATTGATAAATTTCTCCCGGTCAATGCCTTGCTTCTCAATCCAATCGAATAGAATAGCTTCCTTGGACAAATCAATTTTGTCACGATGAATAGCTTTGTACACCTTATCATGAAATTCTTGGGTTATGCCTAATATCTCCATCGCATAGAAAGTTTTTGCGGCAGGAGTCCAATTAGCGCGGAAAATCGCTGGAACATATCGGAACTTTACATCCTTTGGAGCATTTTTGCGCCAATTATCTATATGGGGATGTAGCTCATTGCAGTGTGGGCAACCATACCAGAAGAACTCAATGACCTCAATACTTCGGTTATCTTCAGTAGGCTGGGGGTTTGCGAGAACGATATAATCGCGCCCCTCAACGATTTCTGCATGCGCAGTCAACGTGACTATCAGATTAAGGCCAACGAATAATAAGAAAAATTTAAAAAATTTATTCATTCTATTTTTCTCTTCTATAAATTGTTAAATAGATTCTATTAAGTAATAGAATCTACCAAATCAGGATTGCTATGGTATTTTCTTGGGAATCTTGACAAAATTAGCTTCTATTCCATTTTCTTGTAATGAGGCGCGCATTTGATCAATTTCATCGATTTTTGAGTATGGACCTATACGCACTCTGTACCACGTACTTTTGTCAGAAGATTCTGTTGTTTGAACAGAAGCAATCATTCCTAGTAATGCCAGTTCTGCTTTCATTCTTTCTGCTTCATTTGCATTCTTGTACGAACCAATTTGCAGGAAATAATCACTTGTCGTATTCGCGTTGTTTATTATAGTATGAGTTGACTGTGTTACTTGATCGAATGGTTCTTCGGTTAAAGGTTCATCTATACCTGGAAGTATATTATAGAAATCAAAACGAGGCTTGTTTACACTGACCTGATCAATTTCTTTGGTAGCACTGTTATTCTGTATTTTTTTGGTAATACTTTCATCAGGTTTATTTTTGACTAGCTTTTCTTCGGTAAGAAATGGACTTGGAGCCTGATTGATTAATACCCATACACCTATTGCGCTTGCTATGCCAAGCGCATATCCGATAAAGAGTCCTAGAATAAGTGAACCACTGCTCCTTGCAGTTGCCATACTCTTAGATTTGTAGTCTCTGCTCATGAAAATTCCTATATATGGTTCAGTTACATTTTACTGGGAGCGGTTACGCCTAATAATTTCAATCCATTTGCTAGCACCTGCCGAATAGCTGCAATCAATGCTAGTCTCGCCCGTTTAAGTGATTGTTCCAATACGAGAAAACGAGTTGAATTATAATAACTATGGAATTCGCTGGCTAAGTCCTTAAGATAAAAGGCAAGTAGGTGAGGAGCACGTTCATTTGCAGCTGCTTCTAGTGTATCTGGATAATCAATTAATTTTTGCAGAAGCATCAATTCTGCTTGGCTTATCAGCAAATCGGTGTCAATAGTAGAGAGCATAGCTTCATCTTCACCCCATTGAGTGAGTACGCTACAGATACGCGCATGGGCATACTGCACATAATATACTGGATTATCATTGGATTGTGATTTTGCAAGATCCAGGTCAAAATCCAAATGTTGATCGCTCTTGCGTAGTACATAAAAGAAACGTGCTGCATCATTGCCGACTTCTTGACGCAATTCCCGTAATGAAACAAATTCTCCAGAACGGGTGGACATAGGTACTTTTTTGCTCTCACGATAGAGTACGGCAAATTGGACCAAAGCAATTTCCAGTATATTGGGATCAAGTGCTAATGCGTTGATTGCACCTTTTACTCTCGCAATGTAGCCGTGGTGATCTGCACCCCATACATTGATGATATGTACAAAATTACGTTCAAATTTGTTGAGATGATAAGCAATATCAGAAGCAAAATAAGTGTAATGTCCATTTTCTCGCTGTACTACACGATCTTTCTCGTCCCCGAAATAGGTGGAGCGAAACCAAGTGGCGCCATCTTGTTTATACAAGGCATTTTTCTCATCCAGCAATTGAATAACCCGGCCAACCAAGCCGTTATCAAACAGTGATTGTTCTGAAAACCAGGTATCAAATTCCACGCCAAATTCCATTAAATCATTGCGGCAATCGCCTAGTTGTTCAGTAAGAACAAAATTGTGAATATAAGCGTAATCCTCTCCTAATGTTTTTTTTGCTATAGCAATTAGCTGGTCTAGGCGCTCATCATCTTCAAGCTCTGCTTCAACTTGGGCGAGCTCTTGGAGTATTAAATCGGATTGGTGGATATAGCGATTACCATGCGCGCTATGAATTAGCTTGGCCATTTCAATTACGTATTTGCCCTGATAAGCATTGTCTGGAAATGGAAAGGCATATCCACATTGCGCGAGGTAACGTAACCAGGTAGAAAGTGCTAATATATCCATCTGCCTACCTGCATCGTTGACATAATACTCTCGGGTGACAGAATAACCATTAGCGGTCATAATGTTTGCCAGGCTTGCGCCATAGGCTGCACCACGACCATGTCCTACATGTAGCGGCCCGGTAGGATTCGCGGAAACAAATTCAATCTGAATTTTTTCACCTTTTCCTAGATTATTATGACCAAATTTATCGCCCTGTTGTAACACACCAGATAAGAACTGCTGTTTTGCTGAGACCTTCAAAAAGAGATTGATAAATCCATTGCCTGCAACTTCAGCTTTTTCTAGATAAGGTGAATCAGGTAACGCATCAATCAGTGTTGTGGCGATTTCACGTGGGCTTTTGTGTAAATGCTTGGCCAATTGCATCGCTAGATTGCTTGAGTAATCACCATGATTAACTTGTTTAGGGCGCGCTAACTCAATACTAATTTCGTAATTCTGAGGAAGAATCTTTTTGGAAGCGAGGAGCAGTAACTGGGATAAATGCGATTTAAAGCTACATTGAGTTGATACTGTCATGATAAAAAAATCAGTTTAATAAGGCATTATTATAACGAGGAAGAGGCAGGCGAAGTTTACAGTTTTAATGGTGAGCACTTTTATGCACAGTAACTATTTTAGTTGCCTGACGAGTATTTTCTGGGTTTTACTGCTCACTAGTCAGTATATAATATGGTACGTTATAAATTTTGCTTAAGAAAATAAAGGTTGTAAGCATGGAAGACTTAATGATCGATCAAGAAGCAGTAACGCTGGATGATTGCATTCAGCATGCGAGAGAAGTGCTGAATGAGCAGATCTTACATATCAAAGGTAAAGGCTATGATTTTGCTCCTCAATTCAAAGAGATGACGATTCAGCTTTATCTGGTAGGAGTGATGTGGCGGTTTTATGAAGAGCATAATTCTTCAGAAATGGCTCGTGAAAAAGCGTTTTCAACGCTATGTTCAATGATGGTTAAGGATGGTATTAAATCTAAACGGGCGAAAAAGCAGGTGGATTTTCTTAAGAAAATGTCTAAGCTGGAAGATGGGGATGATGCTTTGGCGATAGCAATAGGTCATGAATCAAAGCCGGGAGATGAGAGTTTGGCTGAGATTTTTGATCATTATGTTGATGAGATTGGTGTTTCAGGTTCTTTATGGCGACATTATGATCTAGGGAAAAAAATCATATTATTTGGCGGCTTATTGATGGGCTTTGCTGGAGTATGGTTTGTCACAATTTTTATGCCTGAAAGTAGCGATATGTTCATTCTGGCTTTTGGCTTACTGACCGCATTTCTTTTTGTCATTTCAGTATCTTTGATTGGCCTGCTAATTTATCGTCTTAAATTCAAGAAAGGTAAACATTCAGAGACTCCACCTGCTGTATAACTAGAATGATATGAGTTTTAGAATGCTTATTTTAAATCTTGGTTCAAAAAAGTAACATTGTGGGTTATCCAGATTGCTATCAAATTAAATGCAGCTGTGATTTTTTGTGGCAATAATGGTTGTGACCCAAAAAGAAATCTTTTTTTGCATAAATATTCAATTTAGCCTATTTTTTATAAAGTAATGAGTGCTGACATCATTGATGGTAATGCAATTGCGGGTAAAATCCGTGCTGAATTAAAAATACGCGCCGAGAATCTTGTACAACATGGTATGCAATCTGGCTTGGCTGTTATTCTGGTAGGCGATGATCCAGCTTCCTGTATTTACGTGCGTAATAAAGCCAAAGCATGTAGAGAATCAGGAATTCGCTCTGAAGTTTATAATTTTCCAGGTGAGACATCTCAAGAGACGGTGCTGCAGCATATCCATGCATTAAACGCAAATCCAGAGATTCACGGTATATTAGTACAGCTGCCTTTACCGCTTCACTTTGAGAGTCATCGAGTCATCGCTGCTATTGCAATTGAGAAAGATGTGGATGGATTTCACCCTTGTAACGTCGGCGCACTCGCAACGGGTAATGCTTTATTTTATCCTTGCACCCCTTATGGCGTCATGATGATGTTAAAGGAGCGAAATGTGTTGATCGAAGGGCAGCATGCAGTCGTTGTAGGGCGCAGCAATATTGTGGGTAAACCGATATCATTGATGCTTCTGGAGAGAGGAGCCACTGTCACCATTTGCACATCTAAAACAAGAATTTTGGCTGAACATACTCGAAATGCAGATATTCTAGTAGTGGCTACCGGAAAGCCGCGCATGATTACGGCTGACATGGTCAAATCAGGTGCAACAGTGATTGATGTCGGGATTAACCGTATGGACGATGGGACGTTATGCGGTGATGTGGATTTTACGTCGGTAAAGGAGAAAGCCGGTCATATTACACCTGTTCCAGGAGGGGTCGGGCCTATGACGATTACCATGTTAATGAGTAATAC
Source organism: Nitrosomonas sp. Nm58 (assembly GCF_900107335.1). Lineage (NCBI taxonomy): Bacteria > Pseudomonadati > Pseudomonadota > Betaproteobacteria > Nitrosomonadales > Nitrosomonadaceae > Nitrosomonas > Nitrosomonas sp. Nm58. The sequence goes on from NZ_FNPQ01000021.1 coordinate 25,580, forward strand.
CATTGAAGCAGCTGAGCGTGCCAGGGCGGCTATGTAATTTTTGACTAAAACTACCAGTATATTATTTCCAAACCGAGATACGGAGCGGCTACTCAATATGAATTTACAGGATATTGACCCACAGGAAACACAGGAATGGTTGGATGCGTTGGAGTCTGTGCTTGCCAATGAAGGAGCGGAACGTGCGCACTATTTATTGGAGAAATTGGTTGAAAAAGCGCGGCGTTCCGGTGCATACCTTCCTTATAGTGCCAATACTGCTTATATCAACACGATTCCATTAGGTAAAGAGGAACGTTCACCTGGTGATCACGCAATAGAGCACCGTATTCGTTCTTATGTGCGCTGGAATGCTCTGGCGATGGTTGCGCGTGCCAATCGGAATACCAATGTAGGAGGGCATATTGCTAGTTTTGCATCAGCGGCGACCTTATATGATGTTGGTTACAATCATTTCTGGCAAGCGGCAAGTGAGCAGAAAGGAGGTGATCTCGTTTATGTCCAGGGACATTCATCTCCGGGAATTTATGCTTATGCATTTCTGCTGGGGGTGTTGACTGAGGAACAGCTTGATAATTTTCGTCAGGAAATAGGAGGGAAAGGTTTATCTTCTTATCCTCATCCATGGCTGATGCCGGATTTCTGGCAATTCCCAACCGTATCGATGGGGTTGGGGCCACTGATGGCGATCTATCAGGCGCGCTTTATGAAATACCTGGGCAGTCGTAAGTTAGCTCATACCGAGGGACGCAAGGTTTGGGTTTTCACGGGCGATGGTGAAATGGATGAACCCGAGTCGCTGGGCGCGATTTCACTCGCCTCTCGGGAAAATCTGGATAACTTGATCTTTGTGGTGAACTGTAACCTTCAGCGCCTTGACGGTCCTGTCAGGGGTAATGGTAAAATCGTACAGGAATTGGAGGCAACGTTTAGAGGGGCTGGCTGGAATGTCATCAAAGTAATCTGGGGTTCATATTGGGATCCACTCCTGGCGAAAGATACTAAAGGTCTTCTTCAACAGCGCATGATGGAATGTGTGGATGGAGAGTATCAGACTTTTAAGGCAAGAGATGGTGCTTATGTCAGGAAGCATTTCTTTGGTAAGTATCCTGAGTTACTCGAAATGGTTGCCAATATGTCAGATGATGATATTTGGCGATTAAATCGTGGTGGTCATGATCCCCATAAGGTTTATGCAGCCTATACTGCCGCAGTCAAACACCAAGGACAGCCTACCGTGATTCTTGCCAAGACTGTCAAGGGATATGGAATGGGTGAATCAGGTGAGGCGCAGAACATTACTCATCAGCAGAAGAAAATGGGTACCACCTCACTTAAGGCATTTCGCGATCGATATGGCCTTCCTGTGCCGGACGATAAAATAGATGAAATTCCCTATCTCAGATTTGATAAGGATTCTCCTGAACTTACTTACATGCAGGCGAGACGCCGGGCATTAGGAGGATTCTTGCATCATCGCCGGCGTAAGGCAGAAGCCTTACAAATTCCACCTTTGTCAGCATTCGAGACATTACTCAAAGGCAGTGGCGAAGGACGAGAGTCTTCCACGACTATGGCATTTGTGCGCGTTCTTAATATCCTGACTAAGGATAAAAATATTAGTAAACATATCGTGCCCATCGTAGCTGATGAGTCGCGAACGTTTGGTATGGAAGGAATGTTTCGCCAACTCGGTATCTGGTCGTCAGTAGGACAGCTTTATACTCCCGAGGACGCTGATCAGCTGATGTTTTACAAGGAAGATAAACATGGCCAGATTCTTCAGGAAGGGATTAATGAAGCAGGCGCCATGTCTTCCTGGATAGCAGCGGCCACTGCATACAGTACACATCACGTGCAGATGATTCCTTTTTTCATTTTTTATTCCATGTTTGGCTTTCAGCGTGTAGGCGACCTTATCTGGGCTGCCGGTGATATGCGCTGCCGTGGCTTTCTGCTGGGCGGTACAGCTGGACGAACCACGCTGAATGGTGAAGGATTGCAGCATGAAGACGGTCATAGTCATCTTGCTGCTTCCACCATACCCAATTGCATATCTTATGATCCTACCTACGCTTACGAACTGACTGTGATTCTTCAGGATGGTTTGCGCCGCATGTATCAGGAACAGGAAGATGTGTTCTACTATATCACGGTAATGAATGAAAATTATGCTCACCCAGATCTTCCCAAAGGGGCCGAGCAGGGTATCTTGAAAGGAATTTATTTACTTAAGGAAGGCAGTAAGCGAAGTAAGGGAGTACGTATACAGCTGCTTGGTTCAGGGGCTATATTACGTGAAGTGATCGCAGCGGCAGACATACTGCAACAGGAATATGGTGTAGTCGCAGATATCTGGAGTGTCACCAGTTTTACTGAATTACGGCGTGAGGCTCTCAGTATTGCGCGCTGGAATATGTTGCATCCGACGGAGCCTGCTAAATTATCTTATGTTGAGAGCTGTCTTAAAGATCGCGAAGGACCTGTGGTAGCTGCAACTGATTACATGAAGATCTATGCAGATCAGATACGTGCGTTTATTCCGGGGCGCTATTGTGTGCTGGGTACGGATGGCTTCGGGCGTTCTGATACGCGTGAGAAACTCAGACATTTTTTTGAAGTGGATCGTTATTACATTGTAGTTGCGGCACTTAGGGCTTTATCAGAAGAAGGTAAAATTCCGGCAAAACAAGTTATCCAGGCAATCAAGGCATTCGGCATCGATCCGGATAAACCAGATCCGGTTATGCAATAGATAGCGAGTATATTTAATACAAACAAGAAAGTGGCCGTTTTGCTGCTGATTGATAGATTGAATGTAGATTGAGGAAAGCGTGTGAGTGAAATTAAAAAGGTACGGATTCCTGATATTGGTGACTTTAAGGATGTGCCAGTCATTGAGATCCTCGTCAATGTTGGTGATATTCTTAAGGTAGAGGATTCGCTTATCACATTGGAATCAGACAAGGCTACAATTGAAGTTCCTTCGCCTTATTCCGGCACTGTCAAGGAAATTAGTGTCAAAGCGGGCGATAAGGTTTCTGAGGGATCTGAAATACTCGTCATGGAAGTTTCTGCAGAACAAGAGAATAAGACTATTACTGCTAAGTCCGATCAGACTGAAGAAACAGCAAGTGATGCTAATGTAGTAAGTTTAAAGCATGAAATATCGACCGGAATTCCTTCCATAACTCAGGAATCTTTTCAAAGCAAGCAGTCACAGTCCCCTACACAGTTTGAAACACTGGATCAGCCCAATCATGTGGCCGAAGTGAAGCCACACGCAGGGCCGTCTGTAAGACGCTTTGCTAGAGAATTAGGCGTGGATCTAAGCAGAATAGTAGGGAGCGGTCCAAAGCAGCGTATCCTTAAAGAAGATATACAGACTTTTGTTAAACGAGAGCTAGCAAAATTACAGAGTACGGGCCTGGGTAGTGGTGTACTTGATTTATTGCCATGGCCTCGTATCGATTTTACAAAATTTGGACCAGTTGAATTAAAACCATTATCGCGTATCAAGCAAATCTCGGGTGCTAATTTACATCGTAATTGGGTAATGATTCCACACGTCACTCAATTTGACGAGGCTGATATTACTGATCTAGAGGCACTCAGGAAAGAATATAACAAAAGCCAGCGAGAGAATGGTACCAAATTAACCATACTAGCTTTCCTCATGAAAGCTGCGACTACAGCATTGAAAAAATATCCTGAGTTTAACGCATCACTGGATAGTAGTAATGAAGAGTCCTGTTTAGTTCTCAAACGTTATTATCACCTTGGATTTGCAGTAGACACACCTAATGGTCTCGTCGTGCCCGTTATTCGGGATGCTGATCAAAAAGGTGTGATTACGATAGCAGATGAGCTAGGAAAACTTTCTTCACTTGCCCGAGAAGGAAAATTAAAACCAACTGATATGCAAGGTGCTAGTTTTACCATTTCGAGTCTTGGAGGGATAGGTGGTACTGCTTTCACGCCTATTATCAATGCTCCCGAAGTTGCGATCTTGGGAGTCTCACAGGCAAGTTTAAAACCCATTTATCGTAATGGAGAGTTTATTCCTCGTTTGATTATTCCCCTGTCGCTATCTTATGACCATCGGGTTATCGATGGCGCATCAGCTGTTCGTTTTACTTCACATTTGGCAAGTATATTAGCGGATATGCGTCTAGCATTATTTTAAAGTTTCTGTGCTCGGTTACCATACTCTGCTAGCAGAGAATAATTTCTCGATAGCTCTTCTCCTAGATTGCCTATTAAACAATGTCTAATAATACATTTTCCCTAATTGGAGTCTATGGGGGAACATTTGATCCAGTGCATTTTGGACATTTAAGGATCGCAGAAGAACTCGTTGAAATTTTACAACTGGATGAAATGCGCTTTCTTCCTGCAGGCCGTCCACGCTTGCGTAATGAGCCTGTTGCTTCGCAATATCACCGTATGACCATGCTCCAAAGAGCAATTCATGACAATGGAAGATTTCTGCTAGATGATCGAGAAATCAGACGCTCTGGAGAGAGTCATAGTGTGGAATCACTTCGTGAATTAAGAGATGAATTCGCAGGAAAGAAAACAGCATTCTGTTTTATCATGGGGATAGATGCATTTTTGAAACTACCCAATTGGTATCTTTGGCGCGAGTTGTTTGAATTAAGTCATTTAGTAATCGTTAATCGTCCAGGCCATGTTTCTTTAGCAAGCCAGGCATGTCTGCCGCTAAAGTTAAAAGATGAATATCTAAGCCGTTGGGTAGGCGACGTGAGTATGTTAAGGTCTGCTCAATCTGGGTTTATTTTTACAACAGCGACAACACTACTGGATATTTCAGCAACAACTATCAGAACCTGTATTGCTGCTGGAAAAAGTGCGCGTTATTTGCTTCCTGATATTGTATTAAATTATATTGGCACACATCACGTCTACACGAGGAAAAATGAAAACGGATGAGCTGTTAAGGGTAATCACCGCTGCGTTGGAAGATTTAAAGGCGCAAGATATTCTGGTACTGGAAGCAGGGAAAATTACATCATTATTTGATTACATGATTATTGCCAGTGCAAACTCAACGCGCCAAACTAAAGCGTTAGCTAATCATGTACAAGAAAAAGTAAAAGCTGCAGGAGGTAAGGTCTATAGTATTGAAGGCGAACAAACTGGGGAATGGTTATTGGTAGATTTGGGTGATGTCGTGGTGCATATTATGCAGCCTACTATCCGTGAATACTATGATTTGGAATCGCTATGGGCAGAATCCAGTGCAGCTAAGGAAAAAAATTCCTTGATGTAAATAGAGTGATCTGAATAATGAAATTCCATATCCTAGCCGTAGGAAATAAAATGCCAGATTGGATAGTCGCTGGCTTTATGGAATATCACCAGCGCATGCCAAGAGAAATCCCGATCCATCTGATCGAGATTAAGCCAGAGAAACGAGGTGCTAAGCAAACCGAGCAATTATTATTTGCCGAGAGTGAGCGTATCCGAGCAGCATTACCGCCAAATTGCTACATTGTAGTTATGGATGAACAAGGTAAGCAATTCACCACAATTAAGTTGGCCGAAGCATTAGTTGACTGGATGAGAAATGGAAGGGATGTCGCATTTATTATTGGTAGTGCAGATGGGTTGCATCGTGATATCAAGAGTATGGCCAATGAGGTATTGGCACTTTCCAGACTAACGCTTCCTCATGGTTTAGCGCGCATATTATTGGCAGAACAACTGTATCGTGCCATATCAATTATCAGGCAACATCCTTACCATCGTGTATAACTTGCGGTGGATTATTAATAGGTTATGGGGAATTTGCTGCCGAGAAAGAGGTTGTTGAAAAATTTAAATTGAAATAAAACACTCATTTCACAGACTCAAAGCATTATGACACTTGCCGAAAATTATATATATCTGGCCTCTCGTAGTTCCCGTAGAAGAGAATTACTGAAACAAATTGGAGTAAAACATAGTGTGCTTCTTATGCGAGAAACCGTATCTCGGTCTGTCGATATTGATGAAACACCCTTTCCGAGCGAATCTCCAGCTGATTATGTTTATCGTATTACTCATGCTAAGGCGGAGGCAGGGTGGATGCGTCTGATTCAGCGCAAATTGCCATTATTTCCTATTTTAGTTGCTGATACGATCGTTGCATTGGATGGATGTATTTTCGGGAAGCCTAAGGATGCTGCTGAAGCCGAGAAGATGTTGTCAACACTCTCAGGTAGAACACATCAGGTTCTAACTGGTATTGCTTTAAGCTCACAGGGTGATGTCAAGCATCGTTTGTCAATTACTACAGTGCGATTTCGTGATATTGGCAAACGTGAGATTCGTGCTTGTGTTGCCAGTGGCGAGGCCTTTGATAAAGCAGGTGCTTATGCAATTCAGGGTATGGCGGCAGCCTTTATTATCGAGATTTTTGGTAGTTATAGTGGGGTCGTGGGGTTACCCTTGTTTGAGACAACTCAATTACTAGAGGAGTCTGGAATACAGGTATTTCCCTGAGAGTCAGGAAAAGAGATTGTACTATACCCCCTAAATGAGTAAAGAGATTCTTATCAATGTTACACCACAGGAAACACGTGTTGCTGTCATAGAGCAAGGTGTTGTGCAGGAGTTACATATAGAGCGAGAGAGCAGCCGGGGCATCGTTGGTAATATTTATAATGGCCGGGTTAGCCGAGTACTACCAGGCATGCAATCCGCTTTTATAGACATCGGTATGGAACGGGCAGCATTTCTCCATGTGGGAGATATCAAGGAGTTGAGCTCAAATGGTGAACAAGGCCGGCCTATTGAAAGATTATTGCACGAGGGAAGTAATATACTCGTTCAAGTGATTAAAGACGCAATTGGAACAAAGGGAGCAAGGCTTTCCACTCAAATCAGTATTGCTGGGCGAATGCTTGTCTATTTGCCACAGGAATCCCATATTGGTGTTTCCCAACGTATTGAAGATAATTTTGAACGTGAATTATTGCGTGAGAAATTACAACAAATTCTTCCCGCTGATGCAAAAGGAGGTTACATCATACGGACGATGGCCGAAGCGGCAAGCGAATTAGATCTATACGCAGACATAGAGTATCTGCACAAGCTTTGGCATGATATTCAGAATAAATCATTAACGGTTAGTTTTCCTGTTTTACTTTATCAGGATTTAGATCTGAGTCATCGGGTATTGCGTGATTTTGTCGACGATGATACTCATCGTATCCAGGTGGATTCACGAGAAACTTTTCTGAAAATGATTGCCTTTGCTCAAAACTATATGGGCAATGTTGCAGGGAGAATCGATCATTATACTGGGAAGCGTCCATTATTCGATTTATATAGTGTCGAAGAAGAAATTGAGCGATCGCTTGCGCGGCGGGTTGATCTGAAATCAGGTGGTTATGTCATTATTGATCAGACCGAGGCGCTAACTACCATGGATGTTAATACAGGCGGATTTATTGAGGTACGTAATTTTGATGACACTATATTTAAAACTAATTTAGAAGCAGCACAGGTCATAGCGCGGCAACTCCGCTTACGAAACTTGGGTGGCATTATCATCATCGATTTTATCGATATGGAGAATGAAGAGCATAGAAATGCTGTATTAGCAGAACTCAACAAAACTTTGATGAAGGATAGAACGCGTATGGCTGTCAATGGATTTTCTGCTTTAGGATTGGTAGAAATGACACGAAAGCGGACACGCGAGAGCCTTGCTCACATCCTATGTGAACCCTGCCCAACTTGTCAGGGGCGCGGACAAATCCGAACAGCGCAAACGGTTTGCTATGAAATCTTACGTGAATTGTTGCGAGAATCCCGACAATTTGATGCTAATGAATTCCGCATTCTTGCTTCGCAGCAAGTGATCGATTTATTTCTAGATGAAGAATCGCAGAGTCTTGCGCAGCTAGCTGATTTTATTGAAAAACCTATTAGCCTCCAGGTGGAAGCGTCTTATTCACAAGAGCAGTATGATGTTATTTTGATATAAAGCTAGAAACAAGTGTTAGATTGTCGGTAGCTTTCATCAGGCAACTACCGAGCAAAGGACAAGAAGTATAACTTCAAAGCCTCTGCCCAGTTTATAACCTAATTATGCGTAGCAGCGTAGCTGACGTGAGAATTTCTCCAGTACTTCGATCCCACTTTCTTCTGCGCGATGGCACCAATCTTCAAGCTGTTTGACAAGTTCGTCTTTGGAAGCAGTAGAACGTTGCCATATTGCAGCAAGTTCTTCACGCATCGTGTAGACTGTGTCAAGATTTTTGGTTTTACTTAAAACCAGATTCAGTTTGATGCGTTCATCTTCTTGTAAGGTTTTGGCATCTGCCAGTATCCACCGTTTCAATGTGTTTCCATCTATTCCATAATGGGTAGCGGCTTCTCGTAAATGTTCCACTTCCTTCTTGAGCATTGCTTTGAGAGACTGCGAATATTTTGCCAGCACTTCATAACGATGAGCAATAACTGCCTGAAGAGTATCGAAGTCACATTCAGTTTTGGTTTTGTTGATGTTAAGTTTGGGTGCGGTTTTCTTGACAGTTGCCAATCCCATCATTTCCAGAATGCGTATGTACATCCAGCCAATATCGAATTCGAACCATTTATTGGATAATCTGGCTGAAGTAGGGTAGGCGTGGTGGTTGTTGTGTAATTCTTCGCCTCCAACCAGGATGCCCCAAGGAACGATGTTACGACTGGCATCTTCTGCTTGAAAATTGCGATATCCCCAGAAGTGCCCAATACCATTGATAACACCTGCAGCAAACACAGGTGTCCAGAGCATTTGAATTGCCCATATGGTAATTCCAATAGGACCAAACAGAATGAAATGAATGATCAGTAATAGCCCAATGCCGGATGCGCTATATTTTGTGTAAACATTACGTTCTATCCAGTCATCTGGTGTACCGTGCCCATACCTTTCCATGGTTTCTTTGTTTTTTGCTTCTAACCGATAAAGTTCTGCTCCTTCAGTCAGCACTTTTTTAATACCAAAAATCTGAGGACTGTGTGGATCATCCAAAGTTTCACATTTTGCATGATGCTTGCGATGAATCGCAGTCCATTCTTTTGTAACCATACCGGTAGTCAACCATAGCCAGAAACGAAAGAAATGACTGGGGATAGGATGCAAATCCAATGCCCTGTGGGCCGAATGGCGATGCAAGTAAATTGTGATGCCGGCAATCGTGATATGGGTAATTACCAAAGTAACAATGATATATCCCCACCATGGTAGATCAATTAATCCTGATAGTGCTGAAACTATGTCCATATTAGTTTTATTCCTCCTTTAAAATCTAGCTATGTCTAATGATGCAATCTAAAGAGATGTATAAGGTTAGTCAAGAAATTTCGTGACATTTTTATTATAGGAATTTTCCAATTTTTTACTGGTTACCCTAAGTAGTAAATTATTCAAGAATACGCCACTTACCTGGATCAAGATCAGTCAGTGTGTATTTGCCAATAGCAATTCGGATCAATCGCAGCGTAGGAAGCCCGATTGCTGCCGTCATATGCCGTACCTGCCGATTTTTTCCTTCAGTAAGGGTAAGTTCTATCCAGGAGGTAGGAATATTTTTGCGAAAACGTATTGGTGGGGTTCGTGACCAAAGATGAGTCGGTTCACCCATTAAACGAATTTTTGCAGGTTGGGTTTTATAACCCTTCAATATTATTCCCTCACATAGCTGCTGAAGATCTGATTGATTGGGTGTACCTTCTACTTGCGCCCAATATATCTTGGGTTGCTTGAACCTTGGATTGCTGATTTTATGCTGTAGTTTTCCATCATCGGTGAGTAATACCAGCCCTTCGCTATCGATATCCAGTCTCCCGGCCGGGTAAAAATTAGGTATTGGAACAAAATCTTTTAATGATTGATATCCAATCTGGGGTGTAAACTGACAAATTACACCATAAGGTTTATTGAAAAGAATCAAGCGTGCCATGGCTCAATTCAAGAAAGAGAATGTGTTTGCTTTATGTTTATTTACACCATGTCCGGATTCATGACAGCGCGCAGGATAGTATTTTCAGTATCAGCGCTTTGCTTATAGCTAAACCACCAGATTGCTCCTTTTTTGATACCAAAGCTGGCGCGGCTGTTGCAGATCAATGAAGCAGCAATATTCCCCAAAGTGGGCTGGTGACCTACAACAAGTACCGCGCCATCAGTGTAAGGCCAGTTAGTAGCGGTGAGAATCATATCAACGGTTGCACTGGTTCCTACTTCCTGAATCGTTTCAAAATCATTACTGAGTGCCAGAGCAGTTTGCTGAGTACGCTTAGCAGGACTGACAATGATGCGTGCTTTCTTAGGTAATCTGGGTTTGAGCCACTGAGCCATATTATGAGCTTGCTTTAACCCTTTTTCAGTCAGTTTGCGTGCAGCATCGGGGAATCCATCCTCTGCTTCTGCATGGCGCCATAATATAAGCTCCAAAATGTTCTCCTTTAAGATAGATAATGGTTATCGCTAATCAATCAAATGATTTCCGCCCATAGATCATGCTCATCAGAATGCGTAACACGTACTTTTACTACATCACCCTGACCTAATGATTGACCGTTTTCCACATAGACTAGCCCATCGATTTCCGGTGCATCAGCATGACTGCGTGCAACTGCGCCTTGCTCATCGACCTCATCAACAAGCACTTGTAAGGTTTTACCCACTTTTTGTGCAAGGCGCTGAGCACTGATTTCTTCCTGTAACGCCATCAAGCGCGCTAAACGCGCTTGCTGCAATTCGGGATGAACGTGATTGGGTAAACTATTGGCAGCTGCACCTTCAACTGGTGAATACATGAACGCACCGACACGATCCAGTTGAGCGGTTTTAAGAAAATCTAGCAACTCCTCGAATTCTGCTTCGGTTTCACCCGGAAAGCCAACGATAAACGTACTCCGTAGCGTGATATCAGGGCAGATGGCGCGCCATTGCTGTATGCGAGTAAGCACGTCTTCGCTATCAGCGGGGCGTTTCATCAATTTCAGAATGCGCGCATTCGCATGCTGGAAGGGAATATCCAGATAGGGAACAATCTTATCCTCTGCCATTAGCGGGATGAGCTCATCAACATGCGGATAGGGGTAGACATAATGCAAGCGTACCCATACGCCCAATTCTCCCATTGCCTGCGCGAGCTCAGTAATGCGTGTTTTAACTGGCTTGCCCCCCCAGAAACCAGTTCGGTATTTCAGATCAACCCCATAGGCGCTCGTATCCTGGGAAATGACTAGCAATTCTTTAACGCCAGCCTCGACCAGGCTTTGCGCCTCCTGCATGACATCCCCGACAGGGCGGCTGACGAGATTGCCACGCATGCTGGGAATGATGCAAAAGGTGCACCGATGGTTACAGCCTTCAGAAATTTTTACATAGGCGTAATGATTGGGTGTCAGTCTTATTCCTTGAGGCGGCACCAGATCAACATAAGGGTCGTGCAGTTTGGGTAAATGCGTATGAATGGCTTCCATGACTTCATCGGTAGCTTGTGGGCCCGTGACCGACAGCACGTTGGGATGTGCCTGTTTCACGATATTTCCTTTTGCGCCAAGGCATCCGGTGACAATGACTTTGCCGTTTTCAGTGAGCGCTTCACCAATAGCATCGAGCGATTCGGCAATAGCGCTGTCGATAAAACCACAAGTGTTGACCACAACCAGATCTGAATCTTCGTAGTTGGGTGAAATAAGATAACCTTCCGCCCGCAGACGCGTCAGGATGCGCTCGGAATCAACGGTAGCCTTGGGGCAACCGAGTGAAACAAAGCCAACACGTGGGATTTTATTGCGCATATTCATTCTTTTTTTATTACTAAAGGTTCAGGAGTGATTAATTAAAGTTATTAAGGAAGCGAGATAATCAGGGGTAAATACTTACCTGCTATCTGCATCTTTCTGAGATTTGCTTACTATTTTAAAACAAATTTGTCGTTAAATAAGCTGATTTCAATTGGCGGGTTCTTTTAAAAGATGATCAGTAGACGATATCTATATTCACAAGTTCCTTAATAGTATGGCTATATCATCATTAATTGTTAGGAAGGGATGTCCAGTACAGTTGACAAGATACTCCGCAGGAATGAAGCATATGTTATATCACACAATTAATCACCGCCAGCCGAAGTAATGGCTTAGGCAGCGAGTTGCAATACCATGAAATCGGCGCATCCACACTTTAAGCTGGCTGTCATAGATATTGATCTTCTGGGCATGATAAACACCCGCGATTACTTAGTGACTTCTTACCAGGTTAACAGGGTGACAAATAATACCTAACTTTTTCATTGCATGCATTTAAACGCTAAGAACTTGCCGTATGGCTAGCAATGCTGGGTGGTCCCACTTTTAGCTTACTTACTTAATATTTAGAGGGGGGAGCTATTTTGAGGTAACTGGCTTAAAAGGCAGGATAGCAATCGGTTGATAGTCGACTGACAGGATATCGAGTTTTTCGATACCCGAAGGGGTGCGCAGGGTGACGCTGTCGCCTTCACGCGCAGAAATCAGCGCACGCGCTACTGGAGAGATCCAACTGATATAACCTCTCAAGGGGTCGATTTCATCGATTCCGACAATGGAAACAGTTTTTTCATGGCTGTTTTGATCAGCGTAGCAGACAGTAGCACCAAAAAAGATGCGTGAAGAATCTTCGCGTGGCGCGGTCGGGTCGACAATTTCGGCCATATCCAGCCGCTTGGATAGAAAACGCAGTCGTTTGTCTATCTCACGTAGCCGTTTCTTGCCGTAGAGGTAATCGCCATTTTCGGAGCGATCGCCATTGCCAGCAGCCCATGCAACCGTTGCGGTGACATCAGGCCGTTCCTTATTGAGCAGCCATAGATATTCTTCTGTCAGGCGAGCATGGCCGCCTGGGGTAATATAGTTTTTGCTGCCCGTGGGTAGTGGCGAAACAGATGCTTCTTCATCAATTTCGTCCGTTGTATCGGTTTCTTTTACAAACGCTTTGCTCATGTATGCTCTGCTTTACTTCAAATGACTATTTGTAGCGGAATTCAGCAGACATGGCATGGGCCTGCAGTCCTTCACCCCTGGCCAGGGTAGAGGCGATGGCGCCGAGGGTAGAGGCACCCTGCGGGGATACCTGGATCAGGCTGGTGCGTTTCTGAAAATCGTAAACACCCAAGGGCGAAGAAAACCGTGCTGTACCAGAAGTCGGCAGTACGTGATTCGGTCCGGCGCAATAGTCTCCCAATGCTTCACAAGTATGATGCCCCATGAAAATTGCACCCGCATGTTTCAGTTTACCGACCCATTGCTCTGGCTGGTCCACTGATAATTCCAGATGTTCCGGGGCGATTCGGTTAGCGATTATGCATGCTTCCTCCAAATCGCGTACTTTAATCAAGGCGCCGCGTCCTTCTAGTGAAGCGCGGATAACTTCTTTTCTCGGCATGATTTCAAGCTGTCGAGTAATGCTTGCAGCAACTGCATCAAGAAAGCCTTGATCCGGACAAAGCAAAATGGATTGCGCTTGTTCATCGTGCTCAGCTTGCGAAAATAGATCCATGGCGATCCAATCTGGATTAACCTTTCCATCACAAATCACCAGGATTTCTGAAGGACCCGCGACCATATCGATGCCAACCAGCCCGAAAACAAAGCGTTTGGCAGCTGCGACATAAGCATTTCCAGGTCCAACGATTTTATCGACTTTGGGTATGGTCACCGTGCCATACGCCAGTGCACCAATTGCCTGAGCGCCGCCTATCGTAAAAACGCGGTCTACTCCGGAGATAGCCGCTGCTGCAAGCACCAAATCGTTTTTTTCACCACGAGGAGTCGGGACTACCATGATCAGCTCGTTAACACCTGCTACTTTGGCCGGGATGGCATTCATCAGAACGGAGGACGGGTAGGAGGCTTTTCCACCAGGCACATACAATCCTACGCGATCCAGCGCAGTGATTTTTTGCCCAAGTAATGTGCCATCCGGTTCGGTATATTGCCAGGATTGAGACAATTGTCTCTCATGGTATGCGCGTATCCGCCGTGCAGCTTGTTCTAACGCTTCTCTTTCGTTAGATGGCAGTTGTTGCAGCGATCGCTGCCAGTCACTTTGAGGTAATTCAATTTCTGCAATCGAATAGACCTCTAAATGATCGAAGCGACGGGTATAGTCAAGTAATGCGTCATCTCCACGTCTTTTGATATCAGCCAGAATGTGGATCACTGTCTCGTTAACGGTTTCATCCTGGGTGCTTTCGAAAGCCAATAAGGCGCTCAGTGCTTCATCAAAGTTGGCGTCGGTGGAAGACAATCGGTTAAGCTTTATCATAGGGCTTGAATAATGGTTGCACGGTTTGAGTATAGTGATACTTGAGCCTATTTAATCTACTTTAATTGCAGATCGAAATGCTTCAAGGAGTGGCTGAATTGCCTCGCGTTTTAGTTTTAGTGCTGCTTGATTAATAATCAATTGCGCTGAAATGGGCATGATTTCCTCAACAGCTTTCAAGTGATTGGCTTTCAGGGTATTACCGCTCGAAACGAGATCGACAATCGCGTCAGCCAGACCAACCAGCGGCGCAAGCTCCATTGAACCATACAATTTGATGAGATCGACATGCATCCCTTTCTCAGCAAAATGATCACGCGCAGTTTTTAAATATTTGGTGGCGACCCGTAGCCGGGCGCCTTGAAAAACAGCTGATTCGTAATCGAAATCCTTAGGTGCAGCAACCATCATGCGGCAGCAGGCAATCTGCAAATCAAGCGGCTGATAAAGACCCGCGCCGCCATACTCCAGCAAGACATCTTTACCAGCTACACCCAGATCGGCTGCGCCATACTGCACGTAAGTCGGAACATCTGAGGCGCGCACCATGATGATACGCACCTGTGGGTTATTGGTTGCGATGATTAATTTACGTGAGGTTTCAGGATCATCCTGTGCGATGATCCCGGCTGCTTTCAGAAAAGGGACCGTATCCTCGAAAATACGACCCTTCGAAAGCGCAATGGTGATATGCGTCATAAATCCGGCAAATTAACTCAGGTTTGCAGCGGCGAATTCCCAATTGATCAATTTATCAAGAATCGTATTGACATAATCAGGTCGTCGATTCTGATAGTCCAGATAATAGGCATGTTCCCAAACATCAATGGTTAACAACGGTCTGATGTTTTTTGTAAGTGGAGAATCAGCATTACTGGTTTTGGCGATGGCGAGTTTATCTCCTTCCTGCACCAGCCAGGCCCAACCGCTGCCAAATTGTGTTACGGCTGCATTAGCAAACTCCTTTTTACAGGCGTCTACACTGCCAAATGAAGCTTCGATTTTTTGTTTCAAAGCCGCGGGAGGTTCACCACCACCCTTGGGACTGAGGCTATGCCAGTAAAACATATGATTCCAGACTTGTGCAGCATTATTGAAAATACCTGTTTTATCTGCTTGACCAGCCGTAGCGGTGATGATTTTTTCCAGTGATTGTCCTGCAAATACAGTATCTGCAACGAGTTTGTTTAAATTATCCACGTATGCCTTGTGATGCTTGCCATAGTGGAAGCTCAGGGTATGAGCAGAGATGACCGGTTCCAATGCATTATCTGCATAGGGCAGGGGGGCCAGCACGTAAGTGCTGCCAGATTGTGCAGTTTGAGAAAAATTTTCCAGATTATTGCTCATTTTTCTTCCTTTAAAAATAAAATTGAATAAAGAAGTCATTAGCGTATGAATAATGATTGATTAAGAAAAAATATTATCCGAAGTCACAATAAATTACTCGGTGTTATTTTTTGCTTCAGTACTAAATGTTACTTGATTGTACCCGGCAAGCCGAGCAGCTTCCATGATTGTTATGACAGATTGGTGAGTAGCTTTTGCATCTGCATTGATAATGATAACTGGATTTTTCTCATCCTTGGCAGCAGCTTGTAATTCGTCACGTAATCCTTCAATGCTGGAAAAGGTTATCGGCACTAGGTTAATGGTGTAGCTGCCTGCTGCACTCACTGTAACATCGATGGTATTGGATTGTTTGATATTTTTGTCAATTTCTGTGGCGGTTGCTTCTGGTAGCGTAATCTCGAGCTCGGCAAATTTTGAGTATGTCGTGGTAATCACCAGAAAAATCAGGATGACCAGTAGTACATCGATCATGGGGACAAGATTGATCTCTGGTTCTTCTTTTTTTTGACCGCGTTGAAAATTCATAGGGTTGTTTATTGCCAGTTAATGCATTTCATACAGGTGAGGTTACCACAAGACACGGCGTAAACTGTTAAAACATCCGGCTTGAAAACCAAATTCTAGTTTATTATTACCGCTTTCGTCATCTTCAATGATTTTTTAATACATTATTCCGTTCTGAATGGATAATCCATTAGTAAGTGTTGTCATGGGCAGTAGCAGTGACTGGAGTGTCATGCAACATGCTGTCCAGGTTCTCAAGGATTTTAATATTTCACACGAAACCTTGATCGTTTCAGCGCATCGCACGCCGGATCGCATGTTTGAATTTGCCGAAACAGCAATAAAACGTGGCGTACAGTGCATTATTGCAGGGGCGGGAGGCGCTGCGCATTTACCTGGCATGATCGCCGCCAAAACGACCTTGCCGGTACTCGGTGTGCCGGTGACTTCCAAGCAGCTGCAAGGCGTCGATTCGCTTCTTTCCATTGTTCAAATGCCCAAAGGTGTTCCAGTTGCTACTTTTGCCATTGGGGAAGCGGGCGCAGCTAATGCTGGACTCTTTGCAGTTGCATTGTTGGCGATCGGTAACAGAGCACTTGCGGAGCACCTCGAATCATTTCGTGCAGCTCAAGCCGCTTCAGTTGCTGCTATGACATTGCCTGAATCATGAGCAGCATTATGCCAGGTGCGATGCTTGGCCTGCTGGGCGGAGGACAGCTTGGACGCATGTTTACCATGGCCGCTCAGAGCATGGGTTATCGCGTCACTGTTTTGGATCCTTCTGAGGACAGCCCTGCTGGCAATATTGCAGAGCGACATTTGTGCGCGGATTACCATGATCCTGATGCTTTGCGCGAATTGAGCGCTACCTGCGCAGGGGTGACCACAGAATTTGAGAATGTGCCTGCTGAGGCGCTGCAGTTTCTGGAGCAACATTGCGTTGTAAGTCCTCATGCACGGAGTGTTTCCATTGCACAAAACCGTATGCTGGAAAAACAGTTTTTGGCAGCAAATGGTTTCTCTGTTGCTCCGTTTATGGTTATCCGCAATAGCGATGATTTGTCGGGTGAGATCAACGCAGCATTTTTTCCTGGTATCCTTAAGGTCAGCCAGTTTGGCTATGATGGCAAAGGGCAGGTGAGAATAGATGCTCCCCATGAACTGATGGATGCCTTCGCAAGCCTACAACAACAGCCTTGTGTGCTGGAACAGTTATTGCCACTTGCTTGTGAGATTTCCGTGATCGTTGCACGTGGCTTTGATGACGAGATCAGTCTGTTTCCGGTAGCAGAAAATCACCATTCGCAAGGTATTCTCGATATGAGTATCATTCCTGCGAGGATACCGGAAGAGATTGCCCAACAAGCCAGAAAAATGGCCACAGAGGTAGCGGCCAAGCTTGATTACCGCGGCGTGCTCTGTATCGAGTTCTTTGTACTTGCCGATGGCCGGTTACTCATCAATGAAATTGCACCTCGCCCGCACAACAGTGGTCACTATACGCTCGATGCCTGCATCACTTCCCAATTTGAGCAGCAAGTGCGCATTCTGTGCCGATTGCCGCAGGGCGATACGGCGCTGCTCACACCCGCCGTGATGGTGAATTTACTGGGAGACCTGTGGCGATCGAGAGAGCTTGATTGGCGCAAGGTGTTACGTAATCCTGCTGCCAAGCTGCATTTGTACGGTAAGCGAGAGGCGAGATCAGGCAGGAAAATGGGACATTTCACTGTTCTTGCCGAAACGATTGAACAGGCTTTGCGGCAAGCTGAGGCCATCAAGGCGTCATTAAGAAATGACTGACTTAATCTTTTCCTGAAATTTAATCAGAATCTACATTCCATGAGCGATTCAATGGCCTTATTTGAAACCCACATAAAAACCCTGCCTTTGCTGCACCGCGGCAAAGTGCGCGATATTTATGCCGTCGATCAAGATAAATTATTAATTGTCCAGACAGATCGCCTATCAGCATTCGATGTGGTGCTGCCAACAGCGGTGCCAGGAAAAGGCAAGGTGCTGACGCAATTATCTAATTTCTGGTTTGAGAAACTAAACCACATCCTGCCCAATCATTTGACGGGTATTCTGCCTGAGTCAGTGGTGTCACAGGAAGAGCGCGCGCAGGTGGTCGATCGTGCCTTTGTCGTCAAACGACTCAAGCCTTTGCCGATAGAAGCGATCGTGCGAGGTTATATTGTAGGCTCGGGCTGGAAGGATTATCAGCGAACAGGCGCTATCAGTGGCATTACGCTGCCTCGGGGTTTGCAGGAAGCGGAAAAATTACCTGCTGGTGCCATTTTTACGCCTTCAACCAAGGCGATGGCGGGTGAACATGATGAAAACATTTCGTTTGACGAATGCGAACAATTGCTGGGGCAAACGCTGGCTGCAGAAGTGCGCAGCAAAGCCATCGCACTGTATACTGAGGCCGCCGATTATGCTGCGACTCGAGGCGTGATCATCGCCGATACCAAATTCGAATTTGGTCAAGATCATGCAGGCAATCTCTATTTGATCGATGAAGTATTGACGCCAGATTCATCACGTTTCTGGCCGTCTGATCAGTATCAGCCCGGAAAAAATCCACCGAGCTACGATAAACAGTTTGTTCGTGATTGGCTGGAGCAACTTAAGTGGAACAAACAACCGCCTGCGCCCGTTATTCCGAATGACATTCTCGCGCAAACGGTGAAACGATATCATGAAGCATTACGCCGGTTGACTGAAAGCCTGTAAATTTATTTTTATTGAAAAAGGTTGAGCAGCATTTTAGTCCCCAGGAAATAAAGCAGTATCACAAATATTTTTCTGAGCGTCGCCGATTGCATGCTATGCGTAACTCTGGCGCCCAGTGGAGCAGTGAGCATGCTCGCTATGGCAATCCAGCCAAGTGCGGGTAGATAAATATAGCCCAAGCTAGAGTCGGGTAGGGATTGTGCTTGTAACATGCCATTGATGATATAACCAAGCGTACCTGCTACTGCAATCGGAAAACCCACTGCAGCAGCCGTTCCAATCGCATATTGAAGCTTGACATTGCACATGGAAAGGAACGGTACAGTCAATAATCCCCCTCCTATCGCGACTAAGCTGGATAGCGCGCCTATCAGGCTGCCCACTGCAATCATCCCAACTTTGCCAGGCAAGACGTGACTGGAAGTAGGCCTAATTTTTAGCCACATCTGGGTTGCGGCATAATAAATGAAGATAACGAAGATAATGCCCAATGCCTGGGTAGACAGTGATCCGGCAAGCGTGGAGCCAACCAGCGTCCCCAGAATAATGCCTGGAGAAAGATACTTGACGATCCACCAGTTAACTGCACCATGCGCATGATGCATGCGCAGACTGGCAAGCGAAGTGAAAACAATGGTCGCCATGGTAGTGCCTAGCGCGAGATGCAGAATGCGCTCAGGCGGAAAATCCTGTGCTGTAAAGATAAAAGTAAGTGCCGGCACCATGACCAGGCCACCGCCAATTCCCAGCAGGCCGGCGAGAAAACCGATCGTCCCTCCTAGCAATAGATAAACCAGCCACCATTCCATGCCGTTCAACCCAGTTCTTTAGCCTGAGCTTTTAATGATAAAAATAACATCGATGTGAGTAATGAAAATAACAACTTTATAAGATACTCACAATAAATGCCCATTCTGCCGGGTCGACCGGCGTAATCGATAAGCGGTTGCCTTTTTGCAGGATTCTCATGTTGGCGAGTTCAGAATAGCTTCTCAATTCCTTGATGGAAATCAGGCGGGTTTTTTGGGCGAGTGTGACCTCAACATTAAACCATCGTGGACTTTCTGGTGTAGCCTTGGGATCGTAGTATTTGCTTTGGGGATCGAATTGTGTGGCATCGGGATAAGCAAGCTTGGAAACTGTCGTGATGCCAACAATGCCGGGTTCGGCGCAACTGGAATGATAGAAAAACGCCTGATCGCCAATCTGCATTTGATTACGCATAAAATTGCGCGCTTGATAATTTCTTATCCCATCCCAGGCAACGGTCTGTCCGGGTCTTGCAGCCAGATCATCGATGCTGACTTCTGTTGGCTCTGATTTCATTAGCCAGTAACGCATATATACTCCATCTTATTCCTAATTAGTTTCATTTGTCTCATTATTGCTTGATTTTTTGGTAATACATTGTCTCGATTATTCCGGTGTTGCCCATATAGAATCCCACCCATATTCCCCCCAAAGATCCCACCCAAGGAGAGTCCATGGGGAAATTATCTACTGTGAGTTGTGAGACCATGAAGCCTGATCCAGAACGCGATCGCTTATTAGGTGATGGCGATGCACTGTTTCTACGAATAAGGCCACACGGAACCAAAACATGGATAATCGAATATGAATTTCAGGGAAAGCGAAAAAAATACACTATAGGGAGGTATTCTCGCCGGTCAGCACCAAGTGAAAGTATATCCGATTGGCTAAAGCATGGTCAGCAAACACTAACCCAGGCTCGATCTATCGCCGGATGCTGGAAAGCTGTTAGGGGCGAACTGGGCACGATCCGGTTGCAGAATGGGAGGCGGTATTAGCTGAGGAGCGAGAAATTGCAGCACGAAGCAAGCGGCTTTGGAAGCTGAGGCTGCATTGCCGATATTCAACGAAGCTGTCGAGTTATTCATGAAGAAGATCATAACAGGAAAAAAGAGTGCTCCCTCGACTTGTTATCGACTTAACCGGTTGGCCGACATCATAGGTGACAAGAAAATCTGCGATGTGACACACTGCGCATGGCGACGGTTTCATTGAAATCCAGTCAGTCTGCACTGGGTGCCTATTATAGGAGATTATGTGGCAGGGCTCGACAAGGCAAAGGCAATCACAGCGACAGCGCACAAACTGGCGCGCTTGATCTACACGATGCTAACGAAAGGAACCGAGTACGTCGATAAGGGGCAGGATGACTTTGATGAGCGATACCGTCAACGCCTGTTGCATCATCTGACAGTACGCACTCGGAAGCTGGGGTTTAATCTTACTCCCGTTATTACTGAGACCGTTTAATATTTTCAGCAAAACCAATGTGTTAGTTTTGCTTCTTGAAAGGACGTGCCGCTGACTCAATCAGGGTGGCATCAATCACCGCACCCGTCATACCCTTGACCATCAAGCCGTGTGATTGAATCTGCTCATTGATAGAGGCCAGAAGACCAGCCAGCCTGTCGTTGATCACCAGGCGGTTACGGAACCGGCACAGGGTGGTTTCGTCCGGTATCGCATCTGACAAGGACAAACCGCGAAAATGTAAAAAATCAATCCACACGCACAGCGCTTGCTCCAACGCAGCATCCGACAAACTATGCCACTGACCAAGCAGGATCGCGTTGAACATCAATAGCGCGTCAAACGGCTCCTGTCCTCCACCATTCGATAGCTCGCGCTTGGAACGCTCAACATGAAGGCCATAACGCTGTTGGTATGCTTCAACTTGATCTTTTAGGTCATGGTCTTCATGTTGAGCGTTCCAGTGAAGCTTATCAACATGCGCCAGCCCTTCGCCTGTCAGACTCACGCTTATTTTGGCGCCAAATTCTGCTGTCTTGCCTTGCTTGCCCCTGATAATTGGCCGAATATACGGTTGACTGATGCTGACGATGCGGTCATTGCAGCGTCTGGTATTGGTTTTGTACATTTCATATTGCTGATGGTACAGATGCGGCAATGCCCAATAGCGACGCAGCAACCAATTGGGTAACGGTAGGAGTGTACCATGCGGGTATTCCGTTAACATCTCTTCAATATGACCTAAACTCCGACGCAGAAACTGCAATTGCTTCCTGATCCCAGCGCGGCGTTTTTTGTTTGAGAGGCGCTTAAGCTTGACCAAGCTGAGATAGGCTGATCAGGCAAGCTCGCGATAGGTACGTGGCTTCTTTTTCTGTAGTCGATTGCTTTTTGCATGGAGTTCATCAATGATACGTTCACTCAATTCACGCGCTTCATTCAACAGCCCAAGGTCCGTTGGAAAACGTATCGCCTGTTCTGCAACGGTAGCGTCAAGTATCAATTTGCCGTGATTGCGCGGAGATTCATCTGCCAAAGATTGCTCTGCAGTAATCATTGCAGCATTGTCACTGCAATCAGCTTCGCTGCGATTCAATGCAGCATCACCACCTTCATTATCATCGTCAGCTTTTACAGGCTTCTTTGCCCTGCTATACTCAACTGCTTCAATAATCGCTTGATGAAATTCATCAAATACCGTTTGCCCCATACGCTTACGTACCTCGACCAGTAGTGAGGGTGCGAAGGCTGCTTTCGATTGAAATCCTTTCAGGCCAATAAAATATTGCAGGTAAGGATTCTCCCGGATCTGTTCAACAGACTTTTCATCCGAAATCGATAATTTATGCTTGATAATGACTGCGCCAATCACGATACGCGCATCTTTCGCTGGACGGCCTAACGTTGGAGATAGCGTCTTATAGTAGCTCTCGGCCAATTCGTCCCATGGAATGCAATCACTCAGCTTTACCCAGCGATTTTCGGGATCAAGAATTATGTCGGGTGGTGTATCAAACCCTCCGAGCATGAGTTGTTTTTGACTTTTATAGCGAATCATGGTGCACAGTTTTTGGTGTCATTTCACTTATTTACGCGCACTATTTTACCAAAAAATTAAACATATCATAAATATAATCAGTTATTTATACTTTTTGAGTAAGCTCTACTTATGGATTTTCCTGTACAGAAACCTCCATATCCCAACGCTATTTTTTAGCTTGTAAGGTAAATACATCAACTAAACGGAATTTGGGTGGCTTCGTAGAAAGATTCTCAACCGGCGTATCGATACCAATAACATAACCAGTTAGGGTATCTTCGGTTAGCTTAAAGCGGATCATGTGTCGGTAATTTTCAGAACGCGCACCTCCGCCGGCTTCATTATTGTGACCATTAAACGCCAACGATACCGCTAAATACCAGCCAAACCAAATACAACTGAACAACCCACCTAACACAAAAACTGCTAGCAAACGCCAGCTATCTACAGCAACGGGTCCACCCCATGCTGCTGCCAAAAGTACAACTACACCAACGATACCCCATGCGGCAAATAACCAATTACCAATTTTGCTCTGGTCCTCCTTTGACAAGTCCTTCACCAAGCGTTCACGGGTAAATACATAACCAGCAACCAAGGTAACTGCAACAGTGATAAGGGAAATAACCAACAAATTTGTCCAACTGGCATACAAAGCCAAACAGACGGGTACAACTACTTGCAATATAGAGTGCCAAAGGCCAATTGCAGCAAACTTAGCCTTCTCAGCAGTATTCGAACTCAGCTTGCCACCACCAAAGAAAGCAAGGGCAACTAAGCCTATCGTTGCCAATGACCAAATGACGGCTACCAACAGATCGAAACTCATAATTGATGACTTATAAACGCCATAATGCAAAAAACCAAATCCGGCATAAACGGTACCGATTATTCCCAATACCCATAAAGGCATTAAATCTTTCAAGGTTTCCCGATGGAGCTTGGAACGATCGATCAAAATATCGCTATAACGGCGACTTAGGCTAAAAATTAGCACTGCCGCAATAAAATACAAATCAATTAGCAATCCTGCTAGAAATGGCAGTGGATAAAGTTCTATGTGCCAATAAATTAAAGCTATTAGGAAAATAAACGCAAATACAATTGGTGCTATAAACTTCAGAATGCTACGAGACCACCCCTCCTTAGCATCACTATATTTATATAATTTAAAAACATCAGGTGTTCGCATCCACCAATAAGCCAAAAACCCAACTAGCAGTAAAATGTAAATAAGATCGAACAAATACCACCCTAAAAAGGGCTCAGTATTTTGCGCACTAGTGGAAGTGTCGAGAGCCAATCTAATACGTGCCAATAAATCCTGGTTTTCTATAGTTGGTCTTAGATTATCAGGAATAAGCTCGAACAAAGACCAAGTACTTTGTGGAATAGTCACGGCAAAGTAAGTGATCAAGCTAATGATAGCTCCCGCCAACCAAATATACCCGCCGTGAAAAATATTCCACGGATTAAGGATTTTCTGGGTAATTTCGATATGAGAATCTTTACGATTTGGATAGAGTGACTGTTTTTCGATTTCCGCCACATCAGTATGGCTAGGATGCAAAAATGCGCCTCCACCACCGGCGACAACGGAAGCATAATTACTGGACATACTATTATTTGGTGTAGTGCCCCAATAGCGTTCGTAGTGGTGGATGTTACCGGATATATCTAAGCGACATTTGTCAGGGTTCAGTTTGCCACCATTTAAGAAACTGGGTTCTAAACCTAATCGCTCAAATGTTTTTGTGATTTGGTCGTCTTTTGTAGCAGGCTTGCCAAATACGGTGCTCGGTTCAGGTGTCGCAATAATAAGTTTGTTGGGAGCAGAATCTTTAAGCGTTTGTAAAACCTCGTCTTTCTTGTTCTCATCGAATAATGTGCCGTCTTTTACTAGCTTTGGATAAAAACCAGACACAAAAAAGGCCTGCTGGCGCTTGTCCATTTTGCCTTCTTGTGAATCAAGCCCCCATAGCTGCCATCCGAATGGCAAATGTAAAGCAACATAACTTGCTGTTTGGGTGCGCTTAAAGCCGTATAAACCAAGCTGCGGATCTTTGAGATCATCAAGCTTACATGAGGGATCAGTGGTATCGTCTGTGATCGGATGACAGAACTGCCGGTTAAAGCCATCCAGAGCATCATAATAATCATGATTAGCTGGTATGCCATAAATGGGGCGCTGGTCAACCACCCTGGAAATACTGATATCCTGATAAGCCCAATTAAAAGGGATCTGAAAGCGCTCTCTCAAAGAGGCTATGTCTGCGATATGATAGGCCGTATCGCCACCCACAAATAAGAATTCACCGCGCGGCAAGCGCTGCTCAAATCCATTATCTGGTATTAATGAGACCTGATCTTGACCGGGGGTATTTATATTTTTAATCCAAACATCGCTCATGCATAGGTAGGCTATATTATAGACAGCCCGCATACCGTCACCGGTATCGGCAATATAATCAAACCAATATGACTCTTGATCGCCGTTATTGCAGCGTGGTGGTGTAATAGTTTTGGCATACATCCAATCTCTAGGATCTTGTTTGTCGCCCATAAATATATAAGCAGTTATATACTTAAGACCTGCTAAAAGCTCCCTCCCCATCAACCAGCTGACAGGCCGCTTGAAATCTCGCTTTTCAGCTGCCGATGACCTATTCAAAACAGCTGAAATTTTTTCCTTGAACTTTTTATTATCCATTGGCAAAACCTCATTTATTTAAAAATTGACCATGCCTAGCTTTGGTTATCTGTGAATGAGTCGATCTATAGTTATAGTACATTGTACTCGTTCAACTTTACTCCTTTAGACATTCAGCATCCAAGAATCTGCGATTAAGGCAGAAGTAAAGTAGCGATACGAGGCGTAAAAAATATTCGCAAAATGAGCAAAATTACTTGACAGAAGGAAAGGTTGCGCGGTTGCCACCCTGCATACGCGGGTTTTTGGCGTACGCAGGGTGGCGACCAATGAAGGAAGCTTTTACTCCTCATTTGATGCTCTATGTCCTACGCTCAAACTGCCCGTCTTCGCCTGTCAAGCTGGATTACCCATTTACTCACCGCCGTGCCGTTGCGCGCTCGTGCCACTTTTGTTGAATTGCTGTGTGGCTGTCTGATTTCTCCAGAAGGTTGGGTGACCCGCGCGATCAGCGCCATTACCAGAGGCCGTCACTGGACGACCTATATGATGAACAAGCCCGTCCGGCTACTGTTCGATGCCCCTGGTTCATGCGGGCGCGTCTGGTATTGCCGCTGCTGTCGCGCAAGATGCCGATCATCGGTCAAGCACGGTGCGATACCGCATTATTCCTGCCACCAGACGGTGTACCCAAGTCTGGACGCGGACGACCCAAAACCTATGGGATCAAAATGACGCCCGAGGCAATCCGGAATTTGCCGGTAACCGAAGTCAAGCTGACACTATATGGCAAGGAGCAGTTGGTTCGTCTGCGCACCGTGGTGGCAATGGCGCGTTTTCTCAAAGGGACGCTGGTGCGCGCGGTATGGTGCGAATTCTACGATACGGACAAACAGCATTGGTCAAAAGTACGTTTGCTATTGGCAACCGAAACGGATTTGCGTGCCAAGGAGATACTGCATTTGTATGCACGCCGCTGGGGCATCGAGCCCTTGTTTCACAACCTGAAGCGGTGGTGGGGCGTGAACAATTTGTGGCAGCAGAAACGCACTGTGCTGGAGTTATGGATGCAGATTCGCTCGACAGCGTGGACGCTGGTTCAGCTATTGAGCCTGATCGTGGAAGAAGCTTTTCCTGTCGAGGTCGTAGCGCCATGGCGCAACAAACAACCCCTGACCGGCGGTTTGGTGGCGCAGTGGCTGCGCATGGAATTTTACTTTACTTGTTTTCAGGGACGGCTTCAGCCAGAAATCCTCGATATTCACTTGCCCAGAACAGCGTGGCGACCCAAGACTGCGAGTGTAGCATCGCTGTCACCAGCAAATAATATCAATCTCACTCGTTTCATTCCCAGCTTGTGTCACCGCTCAGGCGACGCAAGGGTGGTGGGTGAATGTCTAAAGTAGAGTGTGGGTTAGATAGCTGCACACAACGTATCAGGAAAATATGGTTTTATGACCTGGTTTAATGAATCCGGACATTCCAGTTAAGAGAAAATAGCTTAACTGGAGGAAGTAATGGTAACGAGGAAGCAATATACAAAGGAATACAAATTAGATGCGATCAGTCTGGTATTGGATCAGGGCCATACGA
>NZ_FNPQ01000032.1:0-30118 GCF_900107335.1 Nitrosomonas sp. Nm58
ATGCCGGCGGCTGTGGAAAAATTGTGAACGCAAACTCAACACCAGCCTACAGTTCGTCCATCTTGCTTTCTTGGCATTGTTACTGCAAAGATTTTAAACAGACTCTTAGTAATTATACTGCGATCGATATATATGTCTGGCAAGACACCCGATGAAATTAAACCAAGAGTCAAGAAAACACTGAATGATGCCCCCTCTCCAATTTTGTCAATCCCTTTCCTCATAAGCTATCCAGCGAGATAGAAACAGCGTGTTGCGCTTGCAAGAAGATTGATCAATCGTCCACAATTTACTATTGGATGTTGGATGAACCGTTAGGTGCTCTGGATGCAAGATTACGCGAAAAAATGCAGATGGCGCTTATAAACCTTCAAAAAAGTAGGTGGATCCCTTGTATTTGTTATCCATACTCAGAATGAGGCGCTCGCATTATCACACCGAATTACCGTAATGAGCCAAGACCACGTAGAGCAAGTCGATAAACTCTCAGTCATCCATAACTATCACTATCCTGCTAACATAGCAATTTAATACTGTGGCTCATGGCTAGTCTAGTTTATGCCTACCGAGGCACGATTTTTGATCCAGAAAATAAATACTCGGCACCCTATACCTATACAGTTACCTGTTGGGTTTTAATCGAGAAAAATTGATCAGCTTGATCTGCCTACTGATACATGGACAATTACTTTTGAGCCTGCATAACTGGAAAATCAAGGAACGGATAATCAACGACGTAAACGAGGGAAACTGGAACCAAGCAAAAGAGCTGATTATTCGTGCCAGGCCTTACTGGGATAGCTGCAACTCCTGATATCCAACAACAGATCGCTGATAATGAAGCAATATTTCCTGGACAGACACACCAGGTCAGACTCGAAATGCTTTAGGATCTGAATCACAAGCAGAGCCGACTATCCAGTCGGTTATGGACAGAAATCAAATTGAGGTAACCCAATGACTTATTATCAGAAACATGTTTTTTTCTGCGTCAATCAACGCAAAGCCGGCGAAGCCTGCTGCAATGACCACAACGCTCAGGCAATGCGTGATTATGCGAAAGACCGTATCAAAGCACTTAACCTCAGTGGCAAGGGGAAAATACGCATTAACAACGCAGGCTGCCTTGATCGTTGTAACGAAGGCCCCGTCATTGTGATCTATCCAGAGGAAATCTGGTACACCTATGTTGATGAGGAAGACATTGACGAAATTATTGATGAGCATTTGGTCAACGGACGTGTCGTTGAACGTCTGAGAATTTAAGCTTTGCTTCTTCAACTTTCATTGGATTTATAGATTTGAAAGCACCGACCGAACATAAGTTATTTGTTAAGGGTCCAACTGGCAAGCTTGAAACGATTGTTTTAGTTCCAGCTTCCAAACCACGTGGAATTGCCATCATTGCTCATCCACATCCGCTTTACCAAGGGAACATGGATAATAAGGTTGTTTATATCCTCTCCAAAGCATTGCTTGAATCTGGTTATCTCACAGTAAAATTTAACTTTAGGGGAGTAGGTGCGAGTGAAGGAAGTCATGCAGAAGGCATTGGAGAAATTGATGATGTGCTGGCCGTCACTCAATCTATCCGCCATCAATATGACATTGAATCCGATCACTTACCACTGTTACTCGCTGGCTTTTCCTTCGGCGGTGCCATACAAGCCTATGTTGCCCAGCAGCTTAACCCAGAAAAATTAGTGCTCATTGCACCTTCTGTTGCTCGCATGAAAGCCCCTCCGGTAGTCGATCATGCAGATAGTGTTTTCATCGTGCACGGCAGCCTGGATGATATTGTTTCCCTCCAGTCTGTTCTTGACTGGGCCACACCGCAAACAATTCCAATTACCGTCATTCCAGGTGCTGAGCATTTCTTTCATGGAAAACTCGCTATCCTTAAACAAGTGATACTCAATGCCTGCAAAACTTGATTCAACCGCCACAATTCCTCAGAGCATGAGGCCTGATGCTTCTTTTAGCAAAAAATCTTTGAATGTCTTCGCAACATTAGAAAAACGCTTATTTTTCCGATGCACGATATGCCAGTGACGCATGATCGGAAATCCTTGCACATCCAGAATGTTAAGTCGGTTTGTTTCCAGTTCCAATTCGATGGTATGGAGTGACATGATACCCAACCCCATACCCGCCTGAACAGCCTGCTTGATGGCTTCGGTAGTATCCGCCTCCATCCCTCTATTGATTTTGATCTGCTGCTCAGCAAAAAATCGCTCCATGGCGCTACGCGTTCCTGATCCCGGTTCGCGCACGAGGAAAATTTCCTGTTCAAGCCGTTTCACAGGAATTTGCCGCATATTACATAAAGGATGATTAGGTGGCGCAATGATGACCAGTGGATTTTCCATAAATGATTCAGACACAATATCTAGCCCATCAGGTGGCTGCCCCATAATCGCCAAATCAGTCAAATTATCCGCCAATTGTTTAAGTACAATTTCTCGATTGGAGACATGCAAGCTGACGGTCACATCTTGATAGCGCTGACAAAATTTAGCCAGTAAGTGAGGGGCAAAATAATTGGCCGTACTGACCACTGAAATATTCAATTTGCCCCGCTCCAATCCCTTCAACTCATCCAGGGCAAGCTCCATATCGGCCAATTGTTGTGCAATGGCACGACTATACTGATAAAGCTCCTGCCCCGCTTCGGTTAGGTATATCCGCTTACCCATTTGTTCAAATAAAGGGAGCGCCACAGTATCTTCAAGCTGCTTGATTTGGATCGAAACAGCAGGTTGTGTCAGAAAAAGCTCCTCGGCAGCCCGAGAAAAACTGAGGTGACGTGCAACCGATTCAAACACTTTCAATTGACGCAGAGTTATATGCAACATAGACTAAACTGAGATGATTAAGAATATTATTTGATATATAAGTAAAACCTTATCATAACCATCAGAATTATTAATTTGTTCTTATGATTAACTCTGTATATAGTGCTTACTGAATTTCAAATAGTCCTTTTTTAATCATGTTTCACCCTGCTTGAGAAAGTATAAGCAGGATCCTCAACAACAGGAGATTGTAAAATGGCCGTTAAAACATATAATGCCGGCGTTAAAGAATACCGGCAAACCTACTGGGAACCAAATTACACTGTCCAGGATACCGACATCCTGGCATGTTTCAAGATTACCCCCCAACCAGGTGTTGATCGTGAAGAAGCTGCTGCGGCAGTAGCAGCTGAATCCTCCACAGGAACCTGGACAACAGTTTGGACTGATCTACTGACCGACCTGGATTACTATAAAGGTCGCGCCTACCGGATTGAGGATGTGCCTGGTGATGATACTTGCTTCTATGCATTTATCGCTTACCCGATTGACCTGTTCGAAGAAGGTTCTGTGGTCAATGTATTCACTTCCTTAGTTGGTAATGTGTTTGGTTTCAAGGCTATCCGCGGTTTACGCTTGGAAGACGTGCGTTTCCCGATCGCCTACGTAAAAACTTGTGGTGGCCCACCTCATGGTATTCAAGTAGAACGTGACATGCTTAATAAATATGGTCGCGCTCTGCTAGGCTGCACCATCAAACCCAAATTAGGGTTGTCTGCCAAGAATTATGGTCGTGCTGTTTATGAATGTCTGCGTGGTGGTCTGGATCTCACCAAAGATGACGAGAACATTAATAGCCAGCCTTTCATGCGTTGGCGCCAACGTTTCGACTTTGTGATGGAAGCCATTCATAAAGCTGAACGTGAAACCGGTGAGCGTAAAGGGCACTACCTGAACGTGACTGCACCGACTCCAGAAGAAATGTATAAACGTGCCGAATACGCCAAGGAAATTGGTGCACCGATCATCATGCATGACTACATTACGGGTGGTTTCTGTGCTAACACAGGCTTGGCTAACTGGTGCCGGGACAATGGCATTCTGCTGCATATTCATCGTGCCATGCATGCCGTAATTGATCGTAATCCACATCATGGTATTCACTTCCGAGTACTCGCCAAGATTCTGCGTCTGTCGGGTGGTGATCACTTACACTCTGGTACTGTGGTTGGTAAACTGGAAGGTGATCGCGGAGCCACACTCGGGTGGATTGATCTAATGCGCGAAAGCTATATTAAAGAAGATCGTAGCCGCGGCATTATGTTTGATCAAGATTGGGGGTCGATGCCTGGCGTATTTCCAGTTGCATCAGGGGGGATTCATGTCTGGCACATGCCCGCACTGGTTGCAATTTTTGGTGATGATGCCTGCTTGCAATTTGGCGGCGGAACATTAGGCCATCCATGGGGTAATGCAGCAGGCGCTGCAGCAAACCGTGTTGCGTTGGAAGCCTGCGTAGAAGCACGCAATCAGGGCGTACAAATCGAGAAAGAAGGCAAAGCCATTCTGACCGATGCTGCTAAAAATAGCCCTGAACTCAAAATTGCTATGGACACATGGAAAGAGATCAAATTTGAGTTTGATACTGTGGATAAGCTGGACGTAGCACATAAGTAATATTCCTATCTCTCTGAATCACAAAGATTCAGAGAAATTTTTACCGATTATCAGGAGTTAAAATTAAGTATGTCTGAAATGATTGATTACAAAAGCCGTCTGAGCGACCCAGCCAGTCGGAAATTTGAAACTTTTTCCTACTTACCCGAAATGAGTAAGGAGCAAATCAAGAAACAGGTTGCGTATATCGTTAGCAAAGGTTGGAATCCCGCTGTCGAACATACAGAGCCAGAGTATCTGATGAGCAATTACTGGTATATGTGGAAACTGCCTATGTTCGGTGAAACAGATGTAGATCGAATTCTCAAGGAAGCTGAAGCGTGCCATAAAGCGAACCCGAACAATCATGTTCGCCTAGTTGGCTATGATAATTTTGCACAAAGCCAGGGTACGTCAATGGTCATTTATCGCGGTAAAACTGTTTAATCACACGGCACGGGATATCCGTTCATTCTACCCCCGTTGCTATAAAGTAACGGGGGTTTTGTTTTGCGCTGAATTACCAAAAATATGACCTACGCCTTACGTATTTACACTGGAGAACGAAATGAGCGATGCTATCAAGCAATACTTAATCACGAATAAACCTTATTACCATCCTGTTGCTGATGAAGTAGCGCTGTATGAAGCAGCCTACTCGGCCAGGATTCCTATGATGCTGAAAGGACCAACCGGTTGTGGTAAAACCCGTTTTGTCGAGTTCATGGCATGGAAGCTCGAAAAACCACTTATTACAGTTGCCTGTAACGAAGATATGACTGCTTCTGATCTGGTGGGAAGATTCCTGCTGGATGCACAAGGCACACGCTGGCAAGATGGGCCATTGACAACTGCTGCCCGTCTTGGTGCGATCTGTTATCTAGATGAAGTAGTAGAGGCAAGACAAGACACCACTGTCGTGATTCATCCTTTGACTGACAGTCGTCGAATATTGCCACTGGAGAAAAAGGGCGAACTGATCCATGCACATCCTGATTTCCAACTTGTTATTTCCTACAACCCTGGTTATCAGAGCCTGATGAAAGACTTGAAGCAATCCACTAAACAGCGCTTTGGTGCATTAGATTTCAATTACCCAGACCATGATACCGAAGCCGAGATTGTGTCACACGAAAGCGGTATTGATAAAACGATAACCGACAAGCTCGTTTCGATCGCGGAACGTGCGCGAAACTTAAAAGGTCATGGATTGGATGAAGGGATCTCTACTCGCATGTTGATCTATGCGGGTAACTTGATTGCCAAAGGGGTTGATGTTCATGCCGCCTGTCGAGTGGCCCTTGTTCGCCCTATCACGGATGATCCCGATATGCGTGATGCCCTTGATGCAGCAGTAGCCACTTTTTTCTAAGCGTAGAAATTTATTTCCTTCTGACTCATTCTTACAAGACACAGTATGAGCGTTAATCTGACTGACTACAAAGAATTACTGGAATCATTGCAACCCGAATCCATGTCATTGCTTGAAAATACTTGGTATGATGCGACCCGAGTTTTCTCACCTCGGGGATTGGATAATTACCTGAAAGGCGCATCTGCCCTGCAGGGACTGGGACGTGGTCGCACTTTGGTTGATACCTGGATTGATGAAGCGCCACAAATCGCCAAAGAAGTAGGTGAAGATATCATCAGTGATCTAGTAACCACTGCTTTGATGCTTGCCTCGAAAACCTCTGGAGCCGTCATTGAACTGATCCTTGCCACAGCAACTACCGCTGCCAAGCGATTCGGTGACGCAGATTTATTTCGTAGCTATCTCCAGTTCCTCAACACGCTCATCGCCCAGGCGCCTCGCGGTATCCGCCCGATGCTGGACAAACTCGATGTTTTACTGAGTCAACTGACGCTCGGCGGCTTACGTAGATGGGCCTTATGGGGGGCTCATGCTCACCGCACTAACTATGAAGAACAGATCAAGTATTTCGGCTTAAACTCTAAGGAATCGCTGGCAGTTCTCCAGAAGGAAAGAAAAGGCACTCTGTTTGTCGATATCCAGCGTCGTATCAACATTTACTTACGCGCATTATGGGCACGTGATTTTTTCATGCGACCCACCTCAGGAGACTATGAAACTCGTGAAGGTTATCGACCCTATATTGAAGATTATGTTATTCATCTACCCGATGCCTATGATGCTCATGGCGATATTGCAGCAAGCGAAATTTACCGTGCTGCGGCTGCCCACGCAGCCGCACACTTGGTAGAAACGAGATACCCCATTTCTGCAGAAGCCTTAAATCCATTGCAAATAGCAGTTATCTCGGTCATTGAGGATGCAAGAGTGGAAGCGCTCTCCATTCGACGTTTCCCAGGTTTGCGCCAAATTTGGTCAGTTTTGCACGATGCGACGCCAGACATGACCGTTACGATCGGCGATTATCTCAACCGCCTGGCACGTGCACTGCTTGATGAGACTTATGAGGATAACGATGGCTGGATTGTTGAAGGCCGATCTTTATTTGCACAAGCCCAAGACCGTCTGGAAGATAATCAAATTTCGTGGGAGATTGGCGTACAGCTCGCTCACAAGATCATGGACAAGAAAATCGCGTTCAACCCCCGAACTGACATTCTGACAGCGCCTTATCTGGATGATAATCGCTATTTCTGGGAATTTGCGGAATTCGATTTCGAACGCTCACTGACTGCTGGCTATGATGAGGTCCAACAAATACGTAAGTACGTCAGCGTCATGGAGCTGGCCAATGAAGTAGAAGTTGAAACGGCTGGTGATGATGCCCAAGAAATCTGGGTAATGGGAACAGAATTCTTCCCTTACGAAGATAGTGGCACTTCCTATAATGAGCTGGAAGGTAAAGAGCCTATCTCCCTTCCTTATCATTACTCAGAGTGGGATTATCAAATTCAGCTCGAACGCCCTACATGGGTTACCGTTCAGGAGAAACGCGCTAAATTAGGTGATATCCAGGTGATCGATAGCATAGCTGGACAATATCGACGTGAAATTTCACGCATGAAATTTTTGCTTGATGCCATGCAACCCCAAGGCGTGCAACGTATCCGCAAACTGGAAGATGGCGATGAAATCGATATCAATGCGGCAATCCAGTCTACGATTGATATTCGTATGGGCTTGCAACCTGATCCACGCATCATGATGCGCTCTGTCCGCAAAATACGGGATATATCGGTGCTGGTGTTGCTCGATTTGTCTGAATCCACCAACGATAAGGTAACCGGTCAGGAGTTTTCAGTACTTGATTTAACTCGCCAAGCAACCGTATTGCTGGCCGATGCCATCAATAAAATCGGAGATCCCTTTGCGATTCATGGGTTTTGTTCGGACGGCCGGCATGATGTTGAGTATTATCGCTACAAGGATTTCAATCAGCCGTACAATGAAATTCCCAAAGCCAAGCTAGCTGGCATGACGGGACAACTGTCGACACGCATGGGCGCTGCGATTCGACATGCCAGTCATTATTTGAAATTACAACGATCCAGCAAGAAGCTATTACTGGTTATTACAGATGGAGAGCCGGCTGATATTGATGTTCGTGACCCACAGTATCTTCGCTATGATACTAAAAAGGCGGTGGAAGAAGCTGACCGATCAGGAATAGTCACTTATTGCATGAGCTTGGACCCACACGCAGATCAATATGTCTCACGTATTTTTGGTACACGTAATTATATGGTAGTAGATCATGTAGAAAGATTACCTGAGAAATTACCGCTACTTTATGCAGGACTAACCCGTTAAGATTTGTTTATTGAGTACTTTACACACTTTTTATTAGTACAATGAAGGAACAACTATACGTAGGAATCAATGAGGATAAGGATGGCGGGTTAACGCATCTTGGACGCATCGTCATCGATGCCTGGCTTTTTGACATTCTGCCAGAATCAGAAACGTGTACAGGCTGGAATCATTCGCAAATGCAGAACCTGTATGAAAAAGTCTACGAAGCGTGGGAGCCTTATGCTCACTTACCTAGCCGCCTACCCTCTGATTTACAGCAAAGACACACAAGGCTTTACGCACAAGCTATCGATACTGCAAAAAGTAAGGGATGGAGTGCAGAATTAGATGAAGATGACTGAGCGCTTGTGAAAGCAAAATTTTCACAAGCACTGGATGTGTGTTTGTATTGAACTTCTTGTTATTGATCATAAACTGCAGGAAATTTGATTACTTGAGCAGGTGTCTTCGGCATCTGCTTGCTGGCGAGTAATCGCAGTGCGCTCGGAAACTCCCTCTGAAGCCGTAACATGATATCCATTTGATTCTCTCTATAATAAACCGCTTCATACGCGACCGGTTGGCTGAGCTCGGTACGAGCTTGGGGTTGAAAATTTTGCCATGCAATGTCAACCCAGCATTTACGTTCACTATCGATAAAAACGAATTCCTTCCTATCCAAGATAGCCAGGAACTGCATGGACCGGATGGGAACAAATAAATACCCAGTAGCACAGCGTGCAAGCAACTGGAACGCCAAGTTATATGTATTAGCAGGAAGATTGCGAGATTCCCGCTTGATCTCAGGATCGCGATAACAGGTAATATCCATTTACAAATTCTCCTTCTATATAATTTCTTAAGTTATAAAGAACCACCAACAGATGCGCGCCACACGCTTGAATAAACCGCCCTCCAACCGTAATGATTGGAAAACAATCCGCTCTCTCTTACCTTATTTATGGGAATTCAAAGGTAGAGTCATTGCTGCCTTAATGTTACTGCTCTTGGCTAAACTTGCCAATGTCAGTGTGCCCTTAGTGCTCAAAGAAATTATTGATACGCTTGATCAGCCGAAAGCCCTGGCGGTATTGCCGGCATTTCTCTTGATCGCTTATGGTGTGTTACGGTTCTGCAGCACCGTGTTTGGTGAGCTTCGCGACGCGGTATTTGCCAAAGTCACACAACGCGCAATCCGGCGCGTGGCCATCCAGGTTTTTGGTCATTTGCACTCATTATCACTACGATTTCATCTGGCAAGACAAACTGGCGGAGTATCACGGGATATCGAGCGCGGTTCGCGTGGGATATCATTCTTACTGAACTTCATGCTGTTCAATATTCTGCCAACCCTGCTGGAAATCGGATTGGTCATGCTGATTCTGATTAGCCGATACGATATCTGGTTTTTTGTCATTACCTTGATCACGCTGCTTGCCTATATTGCCCTGACGCTCATCGTCACTGAGTGGCGCATGATTTTCCGCCGCACCATGAACGACATGGACTCAAAAGCCAATACACGCGCGATAGACAGTTTATTAAATTATGAAACAGTTAAATATTTCGGTAACGAAGCATGGGAAACACGGCGATATGATGAACATCTGCAACAGTGGGAAAAAGCGGCCGTTCGCAATCAAACCTCCCTGGCTACGCTTAACATTGGCCAAAGCGCCATTATTGCTATCGGCGTCACCTTGCTGATGCTACTGGCAGCAGACAAGGTCGTCACAGGAGAAATGTCATTGGGCGATCTGGTACTGGTTAACGCTTTCCTGTTACAACTCTATATGCCTTTACATTTCCTGGGCTTTGTTTATCGTGAAATCAAACATTCATTGGCAGACATGGAAAAATTGTTTAGTTTACTCGATGAAAATCAGGAAATAAGAGATCAACCAGCTGCCATTAAACTCATGGCAGATAGTGCTACCGTTACATTCGAAAATGTAAACTTTAACTACGAAACTAATCGCCAAATCTTATTTAGCGTCAGTTTCAGTATTCCTGCTGGAAACACCATTGCAGTGGTGGGACATAGTGGTTCAGGAAAATCGACGCTAGCACGCTTACTTTTCCGCTTTTACGATGTCACTGACGGCAAGATACTCATCAATGATCATGATATCCGCGAGGTAACGCAAGAAAGCCTCAGAGCGTTGATTGGTATTGTGCCTCAGGATACCGTATTGTTTAACGAAAGCATCTATTACAACATTGCCTATGGGCGGCCTAATGCTACACATGAAGAAATCCTTGCCGCGGCCAAGTCAGCGCATATTCATGACTTTATTGAAAGCCTGCCTGACAAATACCAAGCACAGGTGGGAGAGCGAGGCCTTAAACTCTCTGGTGGCGAGAAACAGCGTATCGCCATTGCACGTGCAATTCTTAAAAAAACAACAATCCTTATTTTTGACGAAGCTACATCTGCTCTAGACTCAAAAACAGAGAAAAATATACAAAGAGAATTGAAACAATTAGCCAAGGATCGTACTACGCTTGTCATTGCGCATCGTCTTTCCACCATCATCGATGCTGATCAGATCTTAGTAATGGACAAAGGCCGCATCGTAGAACAAGGAAACCACCAACAACTTCTTGCTCTAAATGGTATTTATGCGCATATGTGGGAGCTTCAACAACAGGAAGAACAGACTCAAACTGTCATTGATTTTCAGTAAGATGTGATTCCAGAAATCACAGCGATCACTTGATTGAAAAGCTAAACAAACGATGAGTTGCCACGGGACACATTATGCAATGCCCCGTGGGCGAATACAGTGTTACTTCATATCGATATCGCAGGAGGAGGTCGGTTATCAAGATATCAATAATCACCTTTTAGCCTTGCCGCATCTAGATCTCCGCACGCGCGCGCCCTGTTCGTACAATTACGATTTCCAGAAATCTAATACTAGGGAACTTGCAAAGCTAACCTTGCCAACCATGCCTCTGAAGCTACTTGATTGATATTAAGTATGCTATTAGGGAAAAAACCAAATAATAAGATCAATAAAGCTGGTGCACATAATAAAACTAATTCGCGCGGCCGCAGATCTTGTACCTGGTTTACCGTGGTATGAATAATTGGACCAAAGAATGCATTGCGAGTAAAAGAAAGCATATAAGCAGCCCCAAGAATCGCACCGGCCAACGCTGCTGTCCCAAAAAAACCATGGGAAGTCAAAGCACCCACGATCAACAGCAATTCTGCTGGAAAACCACTGGTTCCAGGTACGCCAAAACTTGCCAGGGCAAATAAAAAATAAAAACAAGTTAATTTTGGCATCACCTTGGCCACTCCGCCCAGATGAATCGTATCAGTGCTACCCAGTCGATGCTGGATAAACCCGGCAATCAGCATCAGCGAACTTGCAACCAATGTAAAATTAAGCAACTGGAAGATTGCCCCCTGAACTCCTTGCATATTCAGGGAAGCAATCCCCACGACCACTAGGCCAACATGGCTGACGCTCGCATAAGCCAGCAAGCGACGCAAGTTTGTCTGTTGTAACGCAATCAGCGCGCCATAAATAAGTGTAGCTGCACCAAAGACGCTCAATATCCAGCTAAATTCAACGGCGGCCGCAGGCGCCAGTGGCATAGCGAAGCGGAGGATACCATAAACACCCAGTTTTAACCCTGTCAGGATCGCTACGATATGAGTCGGACCTTCCATCGCAGCGGTAGGCAACCAGGTATGAAGTGGAACAAGCGGCGCCTTGAAAGCAAAACCAAATAACAATAACAGGAAAACAAGTGTCTGCTTATCAGCCGGGAGCGTTGTCTGTAGCAATACCGGCAAACTAAAAGTCAAATCTTGGGGAATACTTCCTCCCATTTGCGTCGCATGATCCACCGCCAGGATGATAATAGCAAGCAATAATGGTCCGCCTCCAGCTATCATAAACAAGGTATATTTTATTGCTGCACCGCGTCGTTGGGAACCAATCCCCCATAAACCGATTAAAAAGAATAGTGGAGGTAAGGTTAGCTCCCAGAATAAAAAGAACAGCATCATATCCAGCGCACTAAATACCCCTACCGTTACTCCCTGGAGCGCCAGCAAAAGGGAAAAATGGAAGCGTGGATTGTGATTGATTGAATTCCATGAAGCAAGAATTGCAATCGTTGTCAGCAATGCTGACAATGGCAGAAATAACACCGAAATACCATCGACACCAACCAGGTACTCAACATTCAAGAAGGGTATCCAGTCAAATTTTTCAACTAGCTGGAAATCGCCTATAGAAGAATCGAATAACTGGACTACAAAAAGCGTTAATAGTAATTCCAGGCCAGCGAATGTTAATGCTGATACTTTGGCAGCGGCCGCAGTGCGCGACATTCCCGTTACGATCGCGCCCAGTAACGGCAAAAGAATAATGAAACTTAACAGTGGAAAATTAACTTCACTCATGCTTATTATCCTTGTTATGGTTTGGGACTATCATTAACTCTGCGTGTTTATTGTTATATTTGACAGGGTGTAGCTTACTTATAGCGCTAACATTCTGGTCGATCATTTGCAACCAAGGTGTCGTATAAAAACCAATACCAACAAGCAATGAGCAAACTACAACTGCAATGACTCTTTCATTTCTGGGAGAAGGACCGGCTGAACCAGGGAGAGCAGAATAAGTATAAGGTGGCTGCAATCGTTTAGGTGTAGCGATAAAAATCTGCTGAAAGGCGCGCAGCAACAGCGCCGCGGTGAGCACATTACCAATCAGTATCGCAATTGAGAGAATCCAGCCATGATTCTTGATCGTGCCATCTATCAATAAATGGACACCATCAAAACCTGGAGTACCAGGCATCCCCATAGTGCTTAGCGCGCTAATAACGAATAAGAATGCTAAAGCCGCACTCGTTTCAAACATTCCCCCAAGTCGTGGAATATAGGCGGTATGTGTTCTCTTGTAAATCATACCGATACTGAGTGCGATGCCTGCTGCTGCCAGGCCGAAACCTGTAGAAAGCAAAATACTCGATTCCAATCCATAAAGATTAAAATCGAAAACACCTATAATCAACATTCCGGTATGACCTATAACCGAGAAAGCAAGCAAGCGGCG
Organism: Nitrosomonas sp. Nm58; assembly: GCF_900107335.1. NCBI lineage: Bacteria > Pseudomonadati > Pseudomonadota > Betaproteobacteria > Nitrosomonadales > Nitrosomonadaceae > Nitrosomonas > Nitrosomonas sp. Nm58. Next base: position 13,263 of record NZ_FNPQ01000032.1, read on the forward strand.
TATATTGATTTGCATTAGCGCCAGTACTACCCCATAAAAGATGCCAATCAGCCCAAGCGTTAATACGAACCAGCTCCACTGCTGGGCCACATCCGGAAGAATGGGTAAAATGAAACGGATAACTGCATAAATACCCAATTTCAAACCCACTATAAAAATTGTCGCGCTGGCTACAGATCCATGTTCTGCTAAAACTGGTAGCCACCCATGAAATGGAAATAATGGCATGCGAATGGCAAAACCAAAAAACAAAAGGAAGAAAATCAAAGTGCTGTATTCCAGGACATTTTTATTTTCAATTAATACCAGCCATTCAAAAGTTAATGTGTCTCCTGATCCCATTACACCGAAGGCAAGCAGCATGAACCCCGTAAAAGTCATGAGTAAACCACTTCCCCAATGCTGGAGTAGCAACCCTACAACCCAGCGTCTTTTTTGCCCTGATCCGGCGCGTATCGTTATCAACACGATGGGAACCAGCTCCAGAAGGCACCAAAACCAGAATTGCATGGCGTTCATTGCCACAAATGCCCCTATCAGAATACCCTCATAACCTAGTATGCAGGCAACCTGAATTTTGTCTCTGGATCGTCGCGTAGTTAATAAATAAACGAGCGCTAAAAAAGACAAAATAGCGGTAAGTAGCACAAATAAAATATTGGCGCCATCAAGACCTACACTATAGGTAAAATTAATATTCTCCACATGTTCGAATAATTGAATACCCTTGTGACCAGAATCAAAAATAGAAACCATATAGATGCTAAGCAATGCAGTCGCTACTGCACTAGCTAAACCAAGGCGCAATGCAATCACTGAAGACGGTGAAAGCAATACAGCGATCACCGTGGCAAGTGGAACTATCGTCAGCGTCGTCAACAACGGAAATGTCGTTACTTCTGACCAAAAAATAATGTTTGCGGTATTCATCATTCCCTCATCGTGTAGCAGCAATCAGCAAAACAACGAATACAAACAAGACTAGATAACGCGGCTTCAACATCAACTCCTCAAAAGTATTTGCGGCTTGCCCTAACTTACGACCTAAATCAACGATGTTTATACCTATAGCCTGTATTACCAAGCGCTCTTCAAACCATCCAAAGATATTACCTATCCATTCCATCAACTTTCCAGCCACTCCATTGCCGCGCCCAAACTGATTATGGCCATGATCGTGGCGCTCAGCTGCCCTTACTTTCTGCTCCAATTGGGTCAGCGTTGATATTGAACGAGAAAACACGACTGGATCGCCCATAGCACGATCAACAACATAGCTATCTAGATAATCAAGATCTTGCCCGATTCCCCGTATGGGTCTTGCAAGGACTCGATCGGTTATCGGGTCCAGCCAAAAACGTTGAATTGACGCAATATATAACCAGTATGAATTTTTTAGATTATGGCTAACTGGTTTGATTGGATTTCCGATTACATTGTGCATGAATGATGGTGCAGTTAATACCTGATAACAACGTACGATGGCATGAGCACAAAGATGCCACGCTGCCAAGTCCCATAATCCTAGACCACATTCCAGAAACATTAAACCCAACTGTCCAGAGATGGCGAAACTCAATGAACTTTTGACATCAGTCTGGGTTAACCCAACAATAAAGCTATAAACAGCAGTGACAAACCCCGCAACCGCTAGCAGAATCATGATAAAAGGAGCCCGCTCGAAAAGGGGCTGCAGCATAATGACCAAAAACACACCGGCATGTATCATCACCGAGCCATAGAAAATAGCGCTTGAGGGGGTGGGTCCTTCCATTGCTCGAGCGAGCCATGGTGAGAACGGTAATTGCGCCGATTTAACAAATGCAGCGATTGCAAAACACAACGCAATCACAGTAACTGTAGGCATTGTTAAGTGTTCAATCATGACGTTCAGTTCCCCCCAATTGATTGTTCCGGCATAGAAATAACTCAAACCTATTCCTAAAACAAAACCGGCATCACCAATACGGTTAGTGATGTAAACACGCGTCGCATTCACAGTTGGAATCTGTCGATCATAAGCATAACCAATCAACAGATAAGAACATAACCCAGCGATTTCCCACCCTACAAAGGTTCCGACTGCGCTTCCTGCTGAGACCAATAACAACATCGCTGCTGAGAACAAGCTCAGAATAAAAAAGTAGCGATGAAATCCTGTTTCCCGATGCATATAGTTGACTGAGAAACGTGTCACAATGAACAACAGCATTGCAAACAGCGCCATTATGACGCTATTAAAACCAGTAGTAATAAAGACTGCTTGAATTCTTAAGTTATCGCTATCCAACCATTGCCCTATCGTGTAGGTAGCTGCATTCTTACCAAATAAATCTGCTCCTAGTAATATCAAGGCGAGAATCGATGACAAAGTGATCGCTCCAGTTGCAACATTGGATGTCATCGCTTCGCTGGCCTCGCCCTCGATCTGACCTAGTAAATTACCTATACCAATAAAGAATGCTGCCAACAAAGGAAACAAAGGAACTAGGACAATCAAAAACTCCATTGTTCTATACCTCCTGAAATTCGGGTTGTTTAATCAATGCAGGTGGAACGGGTAAAGAATGATCTCTATAGCATGCCGGTGATTTTTCAAAGACAGGTAACCGCACGCCATCACGCGGGTGCCATTGAACAAACCCTTTTCCACTCTCAAAAAAGAATATTTCCCCTGTATCAGGATCTTTTGTAGCCACCAATATCCAGCCACCACCCACCAACTCACGGATGGCTTCCTGGCGACCATAGATCTGCTCAACAATCTCTTTTTTAGCCTCAATCAAATTGAGCAAACGCATTGGCTCATGAATCTCAATCATTTGCCTTGGCAAGCCCGTGCGCAAATCACTGCTCGTTCCTTCCATCACGGCAAAAGCACCTACTACATTATGGGGAACCTTGGTACTGCACCCAAAACGCTCATTGTCGACAGTAGAAAAATAATATTCAAGATTAATCCCTGCTCCCACCGGACCCACTGCCAGTAAAATCCCCTCCAGAATTTTTCCTTCAGGGTCTTGGGTCGGATCATAAGAAACAAGGAATGCACGGCGGTCAAAAAAAGCACCTTGTGTGACTGAACGCCGTCCAATAACTGCTGAGGCATTAGTTGCATGACCTAGCTCAGGGCGCGCTTGTGAAAAGTCCCGGGCGCGCTCTTCTATATGGGCCAGCGCCTGCTCTAAGGTTGGATTGCGTGGGGCAGAGGCAAGCCTACGGCAGCGCTCATGAGCGGACATATGCCTTGCGTGCCACAAATCCTGCTGCAATTTTTCTAAGGCAGTTAACCGCTCTGCTGGTACATCTTCAAGGTCATACCAGATGATTTCTTCATTGCAGGTATTATGCTCAGTACCGATGAACCACGTATCTTGAGGGATATCAATACCCCGTTCAGCCACTAATCTACGAATTTCAGGGCGATTTGCCATGGCAGCGAACAATCGTGCATTGGGTCCGCCATGCCTGCCACTACACGCGCCGCAGTCATAAGCTGCAAGATGCGGGTTATTCTGACTGATAGAACCATGTCCCACCAAGATGACAAGCTCTGCAAATCCATAAGTTAAACCACTATTGCGCAGAAAAGCAGCTACCCGATCAGCCTGTTCGTTATCGGTAAAACCTAGCTTAGGCTTTGCCGGCGTTGCAGTTGTTACGGTATCGGTGGAGGTATGCTCTAATTTCGTTTTAACATCAGGTAAAGTAGCTTTTTTTATTCTTGTTATTAAATCGTATTGAGTTTTTGGGGAAACTGTTTTCATCAATAAACCAGCTAACATAACTGGTGCAATTGCATCAATAACGAGCTTCGATTGTAAAAGGTTACGACGCAGTCCCTGATGTAACCAGCCGGTTATCCAATTAGCTAATTTTCGACCTCGATTATGATTTACCAGCGCCTGCTCGTTGTCTGGCCTAGGTATCTCCTGTACTTCATGAGCAGGTGTTATCACTACTGGGCACAATGGCGTCACCTTAGTATCGCCCATTCCTTTATAGTTCATTGGAACACCAAAAAAACCAGCTGCTCCCAATGTTTCTATTGCAGGATTGTGTTCCTCCAAATGGCGACGGAAGCTTTCTTCCCGTTCATCAATACAAAATATGAGCTGCGAAGCTGGGCGTGTATTACGCTTTGCCCAGCGCCCACGCTCATGATTAACATGAACCGCATGAAAAAAATCTTCACGATAATGACGCTCATAGGCATAAAGCCAGACTTTGCAGCGCTCAGTGGCATCAAATTCATCAAGAAGCGACAGCATACCAAGCAGGTTATCCTTCTGCATGCTTTGTATCTGCTTAGCATTCAATCCCAAGTGCTGACATAAACGAAACAGGCGCCAGCCACTATCAAAAGCCTTATGATCAACATCGCTTTTTGACATTGGACTGTACTGCCAAGTCCACATCAAATCAGCAAGCTGCTGCCACTCCGTTTGCTCGTGACGCTCAGATACAACACGTGACAGAAGTGTCTTAACCTGATGCGTTAAATACTCCGGAAGTTCACCCAAGTAAAATAGCCTGCGCACCATGAATTCAGATAGATTCTTATTGAAGTAATATTTTATGGATCCTAATTTTGCTTCTATGCTCCAGGTATCACTGCAAGCCTGTTTTAGCCAAAGCCTATCCAAAGTTAGTCTAATAGCTAGATAATCAATCAATTTTGGTGCTGCATCATTTGGCGTTTGATAATTCGGATGATGCTGCCGCCAGTTAATAAGGCCAGACCAGCCAGGTAGTTCAAGAGTAAGACAACGCAAATACCCTTCCCATTTGTTCTGAGGAATTTCTAAATAAGATAGCTGCTGAATGATGCAATCGATAGCATCCTCTGGCATAGCAGCTATGATCTGCTGCCAGTCAGGCAATTCATGCAGGAAAGGATTGAGATCGTACATAGATGCAGCTCTCCATGCACCATACAAACCCAATTTACTGCGCTCAGGTAATTGCCAAGCGGCCATTCCTTCATCTAAAGCAGAAGCACATATTCGTATCAGTTGAGATCGGACAGAATACAGTATATCGATACCGCTCAGCGCCATGACGAAGCCTCGCAAAGTGATACTCTCGCCAATTTGTGACAGCATTTCATTAAGCTTGGCAGTAGCTTCCAGTCTCACTTTTTGATGTATTAACGTTTCATTGCCTCCCATATGGCCATGAGAAATTTTTTCAAGCCAGCTCTTTGCCTGCTCTACCGATAAATCAAGCATATTCTCTGGATGTAAATCAATTTGTTCCAACCCTAATTGACTTAGAATGCTCTCCCATAGCTGCTTGACAACCAGTCCTTGATCTTTCTCTGATCCAATTAAACGTCGGCGGGTTAGTTCAGCCACATCCGCCTGCACGACATTTAAAGCGCCCATCTCTTCTATTTGCCAATTTAATTGATTGACAGTAATGGCCCGCAAATCATGTAATAAGGCAATTCGGTAGATATCCTTCCGACAGACTGTTAAGTCATCTGATTGATAAACAATCTCTTCAGCGCGCAATTTTGGATCAAGCGCAAGGACTGCAGATATATCCTGATCGTTTATACGCCCTTGCCAATAGAAATTCCGGCTTTGCTCTTCAGGAAGATACCCTTTAATACCTGTCGCTTTCTCTGACTCAGCAAGTGCCTCTTCAAATGGCAAGTGCTGATAGCCATGCAATGTATTGTGATGAACAAAATCAAGAATTGGAGCCTGCCCAGGAAGGACGTGATCCAGATGATTGAGAATTACAGTAATTTGTTCGCGCTTATCATTAAATTCAGGTTTTGCTTGCATGAGTAGTCCTATTTAATACGCTGGCTGATAATATCGTTCATCAAATTCATGGTGGATGCTGACAGATCTATCAGCGGTGATGGCCACAGGCCAAATAACACAATTCCTATTACAAGTACGCTAGACGCCAGTAACTCGGGCATCCTCAAATCTTCTATCTCACGCATATGAGATTTGACGGGGCCAGTAAACAGCATACCAATAGTGCGCATAGCGTAAGCCGAGCTAATAATAATGCTCAGACCTAGAAAGATCATTAAATTACCCCATTGCTGAAACCCCCCTACGTAAGTATGCAGTTCTGCAATAAAACCCACTGATCCTGGCAAACTCATTGCAGCAAAGAAAGTTATCGTCATGAATAAAGCAAAACGTGGCATGACCTGGACCAATGAGCTGTAATCCATAATGTTGCGGGTATGGGTTCGCTCATAAAGTAATCCCACTAGCAGAAACATTGCTCCAGCTACCAATCCATGAGCAGTCATCTGCATAACTGCGCCAGTCAATCCAGCTTCATCCAACGTTGCAATACCTAACAGAACAACTCCCATATGGCTGACTGATGAATAGGCCACCATTGCTTTCAGGTCAGTTTGTCGCCATGCTAATAATCCGCCATAAATCATCCCGATTAATGCTAGCGCAACGAGTATTACTTGTAGAGCCTCCGTAGCCTCCGGCAGCATGACTATAACTCTGATGAGCCCATAAGCCCCCATTTTCAGCAAGATGCCAGACATTAAAATACTGATAGGGCTTGGCGCTTCAACATGGGCAAGTGGCAGCCAACCATGAAGAGGAAAGATGGGCATTTTCACCCCGAAGCCAATCAGAAAACCGATCATCACCAAGATCTGTTCATTTCTGGGCATACTTTGAGCAGCCACACTCATGGAAGACATGAGTGTGCCCCCGTGCTCCGGCATATATTGACTTATTGCAAGCAGACTAATAAGCATAAAAATTGAGCCACCCATCGTATAAAGCACAAAATTCAGGCTAGCCATATGCCGGCGAACACCGCCCCATCGACCAATAAGCAAAAACAATGGCGCCAAGGTCAATTCCCAGAAAATATAATAGAGAGACCAATCCTGAGCCATGAAAACGCCAAGCATACCTAGCTCCAGCATCAGGATACTTATGTAATAGCTCTTGACGTTAGATGTGATACTAAGAGAAGCAAGCAAAGCCACGCTGGTCAACAAGGTAGCCATCACCACCATCGGTAATGACAAACCATCAATACCTAATGCAAATGAGGTTCCAAGTTTTGGATTCAGCATGAATTGCTCGGCTAGCTGTAATGCTCCATCGTCTTGATTATAGATAACGATTAGCCAACAACTCAGGAAGAATGCAAGTGCGGCAAATAAATTCGCTATAGAGCGGAGCTGGTTAGTTTTGTGACGAGATATCAATGCCAACACAACCATTCCGACAGCGGGCGTGAAAAGTAATATGCTAAGTATTCCCATCCTGATAACTCTGTTTTAAATAATTTGATTTAGTAAAAATTACTAGTAACTACCTGATAGTTAATTGAGCTGTCGTTTTTTTCTGCTAACCAGCTAGCAAAGACAAATGAAGAGCATGGAGAATTCATTCTGGAGGTTGATTACCTTTTTTCTGAATCATCCAACATGAATGAAGTGTTTCAAATCTATGGTTGAGCTGCCCCCTGTAACAAGGAAGACTACATTCCATTTTTAGGCAACATGAGTATTCATTTCTGCGTTATTATCCTGATCACTCTATATCAAACCCACCACAGAAAAGAATTGACCGATATCTCAAAATATCACCATCAGCTTCCTGTTTAATTTGTAACAAATCACTCACTAGCAATTAATGCATGTGCATAACTATATAAACTAACAATATCCTTTCGCTTTTCTTAGTATCTTTCTGACAGCTTCACTTCGATCAACAGCAATCATTACTTTCTAAACACCAATCCTCTTCTTTCAAATCATAACAATCTCATGAACGACTTAAACAATAATCCTGGTAAGACTGATAGTAATTCGTTAGAGAATCCGTAAACAAATAAACGGAACAACTATAGAACGCTGCTGACACAGCTACAGTTATTCACTTACTCGCTCAGAGCTCGCAAAACGCAAAGTGCAGAGACAACATAAAACTTCCGCGATTCGCCACTGACATGATCATTATCAGCAGCCAAATCGTTATTACTAAGGCAAGCCTCAAATAAAATATAAATTACTGAAATACAATCAATAGGTTATATAAACATTAAATAGCTAACAATGTAATAATCTAGCGCGATGTCATCAGTACCATTTTTGTACTTCTAAATATAAAAATAATTTGTTTTATATTTTTATGAAAATAATTTAGCACAATGTTTGTGAATAATTCGTGAAGATATTGTAAAAATTATGTGAATTTAGTGAATATTTTGTGAAAAAAAAGTAATAATAATGTGAATTTCGTGAAAATTTTGTGAAAATTTTGATATAAAATTTTTCATATAATTATGATTAAATTATTATTTTGAAATTTGAATATGTCGTTGCTACTGCTAGTATTCTTTACTTATTAAGCTGGAAACAACTTGGAAATTAAGTTAGACAGGAATGAAGAAGAATCTGCTAAACAGTTTTTAGAGACTACGCGCTGTATAGAAGATACTAGTAGACCGTTCCAGCATAACGGTTACAAAAAACGCCGTTCGGCCTGAGCCTGTGAAGGGCCGATGTCAGTTGCTTAGCGGTTCGACAAGCTCACTGCGAACGGTAATGGTTTTACTGGAACGATCCACTAGTAGTGCGTTCCGTCAATACGGTTATACATTAAACTACGCCGAGGTTGAACTTATTTCAACGGAACACGACGGGTGAAGCGTTAATCTCGTCAATGCCCTTCAAAATTCGTGTCTTTAGCTCATCAATGGAGCTTACGCGGATGTGGCGCAGAAAGGTTCTGGCCATCTTCGAGAAGCGTACTCGATCAGGTTGAGCCAAGAACCATGCTTGGGGCATGGACATACTCGAAGCGCTCTGGGCGGGTAGTGTTCATCGAGTTGCTTGAGCAACGCGATGAACTCCGCGCTACGATGATGGTTTTCCACATTGGCAAAGATATGCCCCGAATGCAGATCAATTCCGGCCAGTATCGACACAGTACCATGTCAAATATATTCATAGTCGCGCCCAACGGCTGAATGTTTTCCGGGAATGGGTGGCAGGTCGAATGTGGTTAGTCCGATGGCTTGAACACCAGGTTTTTCATCGACTCTGACGGTATAGATGAGTTCAGGCTGTCTGTCATGAACCGCGCCTTCGCGATAGATCGAAACGTCCTGGTAAACCAGCAGGGCTTCCTGCATCTTGCGGTCAAAATCCGGATCCCGTTTTTCCAGGCAGTAGCGAATCTTGTGGGGCTTGATTTCGTTCTCATCGAGAATACGCCAGACGGTGCTCTTGCCTGCGCGTAAAAGAATTAGCCCCTTAAAAGGGGCATAAGTAAGAAAAAGGGGCGCCATTTCTGGCACCCCTCAAATATGATTAAATGCAATAACTAAATTTAACCTTTCCGGACTTTCCTACCCGACAGTGGATGGCTAGAAAATGGCTCAAATCGCTCAAAGCCTCTAACATCGATAACACCACCACCGCGCGTATATTCATCTTCAAAATGATCTAGAAACTCCATAAAAGTATGATCAACCAAATTTGCGTTCTGAAAATCGATCACTACTTCCTTGCCAGGCTTAAACTGATTAAATACCTTTTTAAAGCCTATCAAATTAGAGAATATAGCTGAATCACGAATCGTTAGATAATACTTATCATTCTCCTCCTTTAGCTCATATCTCGCAGAAAAAAGATTGCTCAATTTTGCACCATTGACAATATGAAAGAGAAATTTGACTAAAATACCGGAGGCAACCCCCATGAGCAAATCAGTTGCAACCGTCACAGCAATCGTGACAACAAAAATTGTCAGTTGCTCGCTACCAATTTTGTAGGTTTTGAAGAATTCATGCGGATGCGCGAGGCGCCATCCGACGAATACTAGCATCGCTGCCAATGCTGCATTTGGAATCATCTCAATGATTGGAATCATTAGTAACATCGATATAAACAAGAAGAATCCGTGGAAGAAATTTGCCCAGCGTGTCCTCGCTCCAAAACCGATGTTAGCAGAGCTACGAGCCACTTCCGATATCGCTGGAGAACCTCCTAGTACAGCGGCAAGCGTGTTACCTGCGCCCACCGCAATCAGATCCTTGTTGAAATGAGACTGACGTTTCCATGGATCCATATTATCGATAGCCTTAACTGTAAGACAAGACTCAAGACTTCCAATAACCAAGAACATCACAACATATTTCCAGAAAGTAACGGTACCAATGCCCGAGAAATCCGCATTAAAGCCAAGAACTCCCCAGAAATCTCCGATCTGAACAAGCGCATGTGCCCCTTGAGTTGTCTTGTAATCGAAAAATATCGTTGCAGGTATCGCTATTAGTAATACGAGCATTGGTGCCGGAATTTTTTTGGCTAGCGGATTCTTTATTTTTGGCATGATCAACATGAGCGCGAGGCTGATTAATCCAACCACTGCGATAGGCCAATTAGGATTCATAAGAGACTTTGGCAACGCAGCATAGAGCGCAACAGGATTCATTCCCTTCAGATCTGCTGGATCAATACCTAACATGATATGAGCTTGCTTGGAAATAATGATCAGCCCGATCGCAGCCAGCATTCCATGGACAGCCGAGTGTGGAAAGAAATCGCTCAATGAACCCGCTTTCAGAAAACCTATGACAACTTGAAGAAATCCAGCAACGACCATCACCCCCAGCGCCATACGCCAACCTTCTATTCCGCCACCAAACTCCATGACACATCCAGCAACAATAGTAATCAACCCAGCTGCCGGTCCTTTGATCGTCAAAGAAGAACCAGCAAAAAAGGCAACCAACAAGCCTCCTATCATGGCAGTCAGCACACCCATTGCAGGAGGAAATTCTCCTGCCTTAGCAATCCCTAAACTGAGCGGTAATGCCAGCAGAAAAACAAAAAAACCTGCCATAAAATCATATTTAAAGTTCTCTTTTAATCCAGCTAACCCATCTTTTGGAATACTTTGCTGCGATGTGTCCATCTATACCTCCAGTTATGTTAATAAAATATGCACGGCTTGATTAAGACGATCTATTTGGAACTTCATGATAAGTTTTGGCATGAGGCCCCAGGAAAATACGGGAATACATCCTTATTACCGAAAGGCCTAGTAAAATGTAACTTATGGCTAGAATAATCGCGAAATCGATCTGTTCTGTATGGATATAGGTAAAAACTAAATCCACACCCAGGAAAGAAGGTGTGATAGGAAATGCCATTAGCCCGAGGCATGACAAAAAGAAGATTAGCGCCAGATCTGGATGCTCATAAACATGACCTTGAAAATCATTCCAGTCAATCTTGCCTTCGAGTGTTTTTAGTCTATCTAACGCGGCAAATCCTATTATTCCTGAGAGGAGAACACCACCTAAATAAATGGCCATCTCAATGAAATTTGATTCTTCATAAAAAGAAACGGCCAGTGTTATCCAAAAGTGATATACAACCATGAGCACCCAGCTGAATTGCGCGTTTCTTCTTTCTGTGAAAGATCTAATCACCATCAGCAAACCAACAAAAGCAAAGAATGTCGGGAACAGATAATAAATCGATTGTGGAATGCTACCCTTTGCGTAGATACAGATAACACCAATAAAAGTACTGATGGCGATGAAGTTGAAAGCCGCATTTTCTCCTATACCATCCAGTTTTCTGCCAAGCCATTTCATCGGATTCCATAAGATAAAATATATGAATGAGTCCAAGTAAAATTCTTTGGTACTCAATAAATAGACACTATATTTAAGCTTCCTTAAGGTCCCATTCCTGTCATTAGGGAGCCGAGGAATAAAATTATAAAATTGTTCCCGAATGAGATAAGACACTACCGAAGGTGAAACTAAAATTTGGTACGTCCTTAAGAATGCATTCCCAGCCAAGTGAAAGAGTGCTAAATCATGTAATCCTATGGCCACTTCGATAAATATGATTCCAATTTGGGCAGTAGAAGAATAGGCAATCTGTGTCTTAAGGACGACTGTACGCGGGATATCAGCGTGGCCACAACACTGGTTGCTAGTCCTATTACGGCTATAAGTATAACGATAGGTGTCAGGTGCTCCCAGAACGGATAAGCTCTTAACAAAAGAAAGACACCCAAATGCACCGATAGTGAGCCATAAAAGATCGCACTGGAAGGAGTGGGCCCCTCCATGGCTCGTGGCATCCAAGAAGTAAAGGGAAGTTGTGCTGATTTCACGGCGGCAGCAAGCAAAATCATGAGCGAAATCACGATACTGATTGTCATATGACTATGAATCTGCGCCTGAACTATTTCACTATTCGTCAATTTTATGAATGTGATATTTTCGTGCCATAAATGATGACTCAACCAGATGCAAAAAAGCAGACCCATATCGGCTATACGAAATACCGTAAACACTTTCAAGGCATTTTTAACAGGCAAGAATCTATCTCTGTAGAAACCGATCAACAGAAATGAGCAGATACCCAATACCTCCCACCCAATAAACAATGTTTCAAAATTGCCTGAGAAAATGACAATGTTGTAGCCAAGATAGAACAACAATAATGCATTAAAAAAACGCTTATACCCATTGTCACGATGTAAATAGTATGAACTGTAAACAGTTACCAACAATATCAGGAAGCTACCGATAAATAGGAAAACAGTGGTGACTTTATCGAAATAGAATGAGATAAAAAACTGATAGTCAGGCGATTCATATAAGCTAAATTCAGTGGTCTGATAGGTTGGAAAATCGCCTGGAAATAGCCAGAAAGCGATAAACAACCAGGCACAGATTAAATGAAATCCTACAGTCGCAAGTGAGGCCCAAGCAATGAATCTCTCCATTCTCGCTGGAATAAACAGACTCGCTGCAAACCCAACAAATGGAATAATAATCAGATACTTAAGAAGTGGAGCTAGTAAGAAAGTCATCATGAAACCCCATTCTTATTTAATGAGATAAACGGGCAGATTTTCTTTGGTCGCATCAACGATATGTGTCGTTGGCGCCTCGATGGCCGACTCTATGATCGGAATCGTATCAGAGATGATATCAATCGGCTGCGGCAGCGGCTTGAAAGGCACAAATTTACCATCCCTGAACAGGAAAATTTCGCGTGTTTCCGGATGCACTGCAACGATGCGTACCCACTCATTAATATAAAACTCATAAGTTGCCGCTTCTTGGTTAATCGACTTTAAAACGACATCGGGAAAATGTTCGACAATGACAAGCAGCCTAACAGGGTCATGCACCTCAATCATCTGACTTGGGAGACCCGGTCTTAAGTCACCATCGCTACCATTAGCAACACCAATCAATCCCATAATGTTATACGGAAGCTTTGTTCCCGCGCCCATTCTATAATTGTCCATACGCGAGAAAAAATATTCCAGGTTGATCCCTCCCAAAACAGGCCCCACTGGCCTCATGACCATCAGCAGATATTTTCCATCTGGGTCAACACGGTAGTTAAAAGAGTTCATGAACGCCCTGCGATCCAAAAAGATTCTTTTGGTTAACTGACGCCTGCCCACAACACAGATTGCATTAGTGGCATGATTCAGTTCAGGCCGTGGTTCAAAAAGAGAGACCGAACGTTTGCGGACTTCTTCATGAATTTTTTCTGCTTTATCTTTGGTATTGATCGACAACAGTCTTCGTGAACGTTCCTTCGCATTAAGATCCAGTGCTTTGTTTATCACAGATACATTCTTGCGGTGCCGAGTAAGATTTTCAGGAGATAACGCATCTTCATCAAAATAAGATACTTCATCACGGGTTGTATCGTGCAAACCACCCACAAACTGAGTGCCGCTCGGAATGTTGATTCCCCTGGGACGAAGAATCTTTCTGACTTCAGCATGATTAGCAATATGGCAAATCACACGCGCATTCACCGAGCCTGGCCTACCTGAGCAAGCACCGCAATCATAAGCGGCATAGTGTGGGTTATTTATGCTACTTGCGCCGTGACCAAATACATAGACAATCGGCGCAAAATGATCAACAAGTCCTATCCCTTTCAACAGATTCTCCAGATTGGTTGCCATTTCTTCAATGGTAAACCCTATTTGCAAACCATTTTCTTTATCATCTGGACTCTTATTCTCAATGGTAAGCGATGAAAGCTGATACATATGCGCGAATGACGAAGCCATTGCAGGTGCTGCAGTAGGTCTAAAAACACTAAATGCCAATTTCAAAACAGAGAAGAATCCCAACGTCTGGGTAATTAACCAGCCATGGAAAAGAGCATGTGATAACTTGGAAAGTAGTGGTTCACTCCTCCGTGGATGGCGAGTTTCTGTTTCCTTGATCAGATGCTTGGGTGTGTTGGGCGCTGGGCATAGTTTGGTGTAAAACTTCCCATGTTCAGGCTGAAAAAAGAACTGAACGCCAAAGAATCCCGGCGTACCAAATGTTTCGCATTTAGAATCAATGCCTTCAATATGACGACGAAACGAACATTCTCTATCATCCAGACAAAACATTGCCTGAAAACTTTTATCATCTGTTATATTCTCTTGTGGTTTTTCTTGTAGTTGAATTGCAGCAAGCACTTGATTGTAGTAAGACCACTCGAAAGCTTCATGCCATAATGTGATAGCTTCATCAAGCTCAGTTTCTGGCACATCTGAAAAAAGTGGCTCTGGTCGATTCATCAATTTGCCAGCCAGTGGTGACCAGATTTCACCAAATTGAGCATCTAATGTATCAATTTCAAGCAAGAGCTCAAATTTGATTAAATCATGCAACGTAATATCTTTTCGGTTTAGGAAAAACTGAGGCTGATCTTCAGCTACAGCGACAATACCTGACCAGCCTTGATGAGCAAATTGTTGATCGTACAAATAATGTTCATAGAGTGACTCATCACCAACAAGAATATTTAATAATTTACTGATGCTGCAATCATCGGAAAGAAGAAGCTCCCTTGCTCTCGTTTTTTTGAAAAGGCTGATAGCACTTTCTTTTTCTAAATCTCTCATGGCGGAAAAAAAATCTCTATCGCCAATAGGAAATCCCCAAACAGATATTCCTTGATCAAGATAATTACAAAGAATTCTAAATAAGAATGGCTGAATGAGTAGATCTAGATCAATACGATAAGCTGTTTTCCAGTTAGCCCTTAACTGACCAATTCTTGCGGAGATAGAAGTGTTATATTTTTGATTGAGGAGTTTATCTATCCACTCATCAGTTCTATCCACCCCTTTTCTCTCTGAAATAATTCTTTTCAGAACATCTTCTCTAATGCGACCAGAATGATAAAGTGCTCGATATTCCTCTAATTGAAGTTTTGTTTGATAACCAAAAATTTTTGCTGCTTTCCTAGCCGCATCATGGAATTTCATTTGCTGAAATGCATGCAGCGTATTGTGATGAATAAAATCTTTTAGGGGTGCTTGAGCGGGCAAGTAGTGCTTTAAATTATGAAGTACCTTATGTTCATCAAAAGATGAATTCTGTGTATTCATTTGAGAATCCCTGTTATCAAATTCAAGCGTATTTTCAATTATCAATTCCCACGCGAATAAGCAGCCACTATGACGATTGGATTACACAAAAGAAATTTAAAGTGAATTCATTAATAATTTTTTCTTCGAATTCATTCTTTATTTAAAGATTGCTGTAACGCCTTATTTAATAAATTATTTATTATGAAATTTATTTACCACCAATTAAGTCAATATGAACAATAGAATATGACGTCATCACACATATATTTCTAATATTTATAGATAAAAATTAACATATTGAGTGTGAAGAATTCGTGAAGTAGAGAGAACAAATTATTAAAGAAAATTCTGAGTAAGTAGAAATTTTATGAAATGAGAAATAAATAAGTTGAGAATATTTCATGAGAGGTGGCGTTATTTAAACCGTTGTAAGATTTAACGGTCTTACGCAAGCTTAGCGAAACACATTAACTCGAGGTGCCGATATTGAGTATTTCTGAAGGAATACTGGTTATGTCACTCCTTCAGGAAAGTACAGATAACGCGTTGGACCTTCCCATTGGTTTGAGGTCTATTAACATAGGTAAATTTCTGACCGATACCGCGCTGCTGGCAAGCCGTACTGACGCATGCTGCTCGGCATCTGCATACCTTTGCCGTTATGTCGTTATCGCAATAGGCACAATCAATCTCATAAGAGCACTGGGAAATAACTGTGGCTATGAGGAAGAAGCAAGCAGCGCTGACTTGGATTTGTCAGGCAGAATAGCGGCATCCAAGTCGTGAAAGAAGTTGTCAATGACTATAAACTTGGGATGGTAACTGCCCTTTACATAGCGGCAAGCATTGGGGGAGATCAAAATGAACCAGCTCACCAGGAGCGAATTTGTATACCGACGAGTTTGCGTTGTCGGTGCTCCTGGATGGCCTTCTCTATCTTGGTAAGTCTGTTCTGGGCATCATGGTAATAAGTGGATGAAAGCGTCTATTCATGCCGTCGCGCTAACCCCCAATATTGCACAAAGGGAAATGGCAATTCCTTCATTTTATTCGGCATAGATAGCTGAATTATAAAGAATTATAAGAGAATTGCTATTTCCCTTTGTGCAATATTCAGGCTAAGCAGCTTGTTATAATCTCGCCCATTTATGAATCTGATAAATCATTACTCGACTGAGCTGGTACCGTTCTGCCAGGGTAGTTACTGTCCAACGCTATGTGTTTGCGAAAGCCACCAACTCTCCTGGTGATCCAGTAAGATTAATCAGCAATATTTATGGATGTTCAGCTACGGTATTCTTCTAAATAGTCGGTCCTGCAAAATGCCTAAGATCCTCATGAATTCTCCGTTTCAGGGAAAAAATTTACTTCCTAAACTCTCAAGAATTCATAATATCCGCATCTAAACCTGAGGGAAATTAAGGTATTTAATATTTAAGATGGCTATCGACGACTTTTTCC
>NZ_FNPQ01000043.1:0-21494 GCF_900107335.1 Nitrosomonas sp. Nm58
CTGAATTTGAAATGGCATATTATCGCCAATTAAAGGAGTCAGCTAATGCAGCCTGACTCAAACTAAAAAGTCTCCGGAAAAACCGGGGCGATTCACAACATCTTTCTAAGGCGTTTGAGTATCACCTTGAATATCGTCCTCTACCCTTTCTAGGATAAATACGACATTGCACTCACAGTCTTATTTATGTCACCTGGAAATTTCCACTATGTGGCATAACTCTGCTAATTCCAAGCAGTCATAGAGATGCTCTGACGATTCAACCATCAATTGTCTTCACGTACAGAAATAAGAAGTCCCTTCTCTCACCTCTTCCGCCAGTAACATATGCTTCAACCAAGCAATCGAGAATCTGGTGTGAGCATACACATGTACTACTTGGAGATCGAAGCGCTATATGGTACGTTAAAGAGTCGTTATCGCATTTGAACATCACCTGAAATGGCTTCCATCAACTGCAGCCTCAGAGCTTAACTTCTCGTACAGTTTTGCAGTACCACTTCATTAAATTCTTACTCAAAAAGTATGTAACAAAATAATGCAATTAGACGCTAGCTCTCTTCATCAAAGCCATCAAATTTACACATGAAGCTATTCATTTTATCCCTAGTGGATCGTTCCAGTAAAACCATTACCGTTCGCGGTGAGCTTGTCAAACCGCTAAGCAACTGACATCGGCCCTCGACAGGCGCAGGCCGAACGGCGTTTTCTGTAACCGTTATGCTGGAACGCTTTACTAGAAGACTCTGATATATACAGCATTTTCCGATCTTATCATTTTTTGCTATACTTTATATCGATATATCATGTAAGCATAAATTAAAAATATGTTAACTAAGAATATTGTCATTTTATGTATTTACGGATGTTTAGTATCTGGTTGTGGATCAGTAGAAAGAAAGGATGCAAATTTTAAAGAGCATTCGAGCTCTATTATCTCAAAAGATAATAAGACAAGCTTACATTCTGTGAAAAATGTATTATATGCAAAATACAGAAAGTGGCAGGGAGTTCGCTATCAGCTTGGTGGTTTAAGTAAAAATGGTATTGATTGCTCAGGCTTTGTTTATGTCATTTATAAATCAGGATTAGGTATAGATCTACCGCGAACAACCAATCTACAATCGAGAGTAGGAAAAGAAATAAATAAAAATAATCTTAAAACAGGCGATTTAATTTTCTTCAAAACTAAAAATACATTGAACCACGTAGGTATTTATCTTGAAAATAGAAAATTTATTCATGCTTCTACTACTAAGGGAGTAACAATATCTAGATTAGATAATATATATTGGAAATCCAGATATTGGAAATCAATTAGAATTTAATCATTCATTACTATCATAAAATGTTACCTCTTATATAATATAGTATAGGCAACTTAAATTAAATCCAATAAGTACCTATCAAGTTATGTAATTTGCTTACTCTAGGAAATTACATTAACCATTCTCGGCCGAGAATTAGTACCCTCCCCAATCCCTTGGCATTACTAAGCCATCAACTAACTTGAGTAAACATCTGTTTGCTCTGCAAGCTTATAATTACTCAATTCAATTATAGTAATTCTAATCATGAGACAATCATCTCTGATGAATATCCAAGAATATAAACCCCCAAATATGTATGATAGATTATTGGAATTAAATCTCTTGCTGAGCCAATATTACGATCGTATCAAAGCAAGCAATACCCAGTCCTTATGGAGCTGCTTTCACTCGAACATATAATCTCTAGACTGTTCGCACCTATCTCTTTGTGCAAAATCAAGAAGTAAGCTCATGTCATTTTAATCAACCTAAACTTAGGTATGATGCCGTCTTCAAACGGCACTAACTTTTTATCCCATTGGGGGATTGATAGAGATAAATGTTAAATCTTATTGGAAGAAATTTAATTCAAAAAGAAACAAACTACCTATTCATAATAGTATTTTTCAGGTTGAGATCTATTTTTGCAATTGTTTTCCATACTTACGATTAAATTTCTCAACTCTTCCAGCAGTATCTACAATCTTCTGTTTTCCCGTATAAAAAGGATGGCAAGCTGAGCATACCTCTATATGTAAAGGCTTATTTAAAGTAGAGCGTGTTTTAAAAACATTACCACAACTGCATGTTACTGCTATCTCTTGATAAATCGGATGAATCTCTGCTTTCATAATCTTACGTCCTCGATCTCCATATTATATTATTATGGGTTATATATTTTAAAAAAATAGAATATTATCCTTTAATAAAGGAAGAGGTGCAACTTTAGAAAAGTTACGTCGGTATTACTCATCATCATAAAAACAATATAAAGATTTATACACGCCGCATTGAATCAAAAAAATCAGCATTGCTTTTTGTAGCTTTAATTTTATCAAGTAAAAATGACATTGCATCCATATCATCCATGGGGTAAAGTAGTTTTCGTAATATCCAGATCTTTTGTAATACATCTTGTGGAAGCAGTAGCTCTTCTCGACGAGTGCCAGAGCGGTTAACATTAATCGCAGGGTAAATACGTTTTTCTGCCATACGCCGATCAAGATGGATTTCCATGTTGCCAGTACCTTTGAATTCCTCGTAAATGACATCATCCATACGAGAGCCGGTATCCACCAAAGCAGTCGCGATAATGGTGAGAGAGCCTCCTTCCTCTATATTTCGCGCAGCGCCAAAAAAACGTTTTGGGCGTTGTAACGCGTTAGCATCTACCCCTCCTGTCAATACCTTACCAGATGCAGGCACTACCGTATTATAAGCGCGTGCTAAGCGAGTAATAGAGTCGAGCAATATCACTACATCTTTCTTATGCTCCACAAGACGCTTAGCTTTCTCTATCACCATATCGGCTACCTGAACATGCCGGATGGCAGACTCATCAAAAGTAGATGAAATAACTTCGCCTCTGACAGAGCGAATCATTTCTGTCACTTCCTCAGGACGCTCATCTATCAATAATACCATCAAAATAACGTCAGGATAATTAGCCGCAATTGAATGCGCAATGTGCTGCAACATCACTGTTTTTCCGGATTTTGGGCTTGCAACCAGCAAGCCTCGCTGTCCCTTTCCGATAGGAGCGATAAGATCAATGACCCGGCCTGTAATGTTCTCCTCAGATTTAATATCACGCTCTAATGCTAAACGTTCAGTAGGAAACAGCGGGGTCAAATTCTCAAACAAAATTTTTCGTTTGGAGTTTTCTGGAGGCTCATTGTTAACCTTATCAACTTTTACTAGCGCAAAATATCGCTCCCCATCTTTGGGAGGACGGATTTCACCATCAACTGAATCGCCGGTATGTAAATTAAAGCGCCTAATTTGACTAGGTGAAATATAAATATCATCGGGACCAGCCAGATACGAAGTGTCAGGCGAGCGCAAGAATCCAAAACCATCCTGCAAAATTTCCAGGGTTCCTTCCCCAAAAATACTTTCATTTTTACGTGCTTGATTTTTTAATAACGCAAAAATCAAATCCTGTTTTCGCAAACGATTGGCTCCCTCAACTTCATTTGCAACAGCCATTTTTATCAATTCGGAAACATGAAGGCTTTTAAGGTCAGATAAGCGCATGAAGAAACTCGTGAAAAGTGGTTGGAATAGAGAGAGAAACTAAGGTATCCAGGAAGAAGAGCAATACCAACAGGGAAAAAGTTAATTCTGAGCGATAGCTCTTATATCTTAAGACTTATAGAGTGCTTTTATTAGGTATAGCCTAAGATTTTACAGATGACTGTCAATAAATGCGGTCAATTGAGATTTTGAAAGAGCACCTACCTTGGTTGCTTCGATATTACCATTTTTAAATAACATTAGGGTTGGAATGCCACGAATTCCATATTTTGGGGGGGTGGCTTGATTTTCATCAATATTAAGTTTTGCAACTTTAAGTCGCCCGTTATATTCATTCGCTATTTCATCCAGAATTGGAGCAATCATCTTGCATGGTCCACACCATTCCGCCCAATAATCAACTAATACCGGCATAGATGATTGTAATACTTCTGCCTCAAAAGTTGCATCTGTAATATAGTGAACATGTTGACTCATGAAATCCTCATTCGAATTTGATTTTTTAAATTAATATTGATCAATTGTGCAATATACCAATGAATAGAATAGATCCGTCGTATCTGACTGTAAACCGAATCACAGTTGAAATAGAAATATGTAAGCTTGCAATTGTTATACTATAGAAAATTCCTACAAATGGGAAGTACTGTCGTACACTACAATTAAATTTTTATAGATTCCCAAGAGAAGCTAACTATCAAATTATACCTTCTAGCTTGTTAAGCAATTTATCAATGGAATTTATTTCATACATAAAAGGATAAAGTGGGATATCAGCTTAATATGTTTAATCAATCTAATGAAAGACAAACAATCATGCATTTAATTCAGCGTAATCATATACGCCAAGTATTTATAATGCTTATTGGTTTGCTCCTGATTTCCTGGAGTACGGTACTCATAGCATCTCCGTTACGCCTGGAAATCAAGCACTTTATTAATGAGATGGTTGCACAGCACGGATTCAATCAATCCAAACTTGAAGATGTATTTAGTAGAGTACAATTCCAGCCTTCTATCATTAATCTGATTTCAGTACCAGCTTCGTCAATACCTTGGAATAAATATCGCTCTCGTTTTATCAATTTACAACACATAAAAAGTGGCGTCAACTTTTGGAATGAGCATGAACGGAAGTTAGAGGAAGCAAGTCAAGCATTTGGTGTTCCTGAAGAAATTATTGTTGCAATTATTGGCATCGAAACTGCTTATGGTGCAACGACAGGCAAGCACCGCGTAATAGATGCGCTTACTACCCTGGCATTCGATTTCCCTCGGCGAGCTGATTTTTTTAGAAGTGAGTTAGAGCAGTACCTGTTACTTGCGCAGGAGCAGGGTTTCGATTTATTCAATATCAAAGGCTCATATGCAGGCGCGATAGGCTTTCCACAATTTATGCCAGGAAGCTATAGACGCTACGCCATAGATTTTGATGGTGATGGAAAAGCTGATTTAACAGGCAATGCTGCTGATGCAATTGGTAGTGTTGCCAACTATCTCAAGGAATATGGTTGGGAAGCAGGAGGGCCAATCGTAGCACGTGCACATGCACTGATTGAGGGTGATCATTATCAGGAAATCTTGCTTGCAGGTATCGAACCAGTTCATACAGTAAGAAAACTTCGCGAAGCAAATATTATCCCCTTGGAGAAGATGGACGATGAGCGGTTAGCGGCACTAATAGAATTAAAGGATGATGACAATATACAGCATTGGCTTGGGTTCCAGAATTTCTATGTGATTACACGATATAATCGTAGTATTTTTTACGCAATGTCAGTACTGCAACTCGCCGAAGCAATTCGTGCAACACGAAATTCAAGCTTGCGATAAACCAATAACTTAATAGAGGATGGCATTCGCATTCGCGTGGCAGTTGGACTCGGATGCGTAGCCGATTTTCAGTATGAATATAACAGCGTCTAACCGTAAGGCTTTAACTTTACCTACCAAACCATTGATTAAATACTCGCTACTCCTGAATATCTGTATATTTTTCCCTTCTAAATACTACAACATGATCAGCTTCTAGCTTGATGCCGATTTTCTCACCAATAGCATGATTATGGTGGCTCGATATGAGTGATAATACAGTCCTTCCGCTAGATAATCTCAATGTATAAAGAATCTCAGCACCTCGGAATGCTTTATGTATGACCATGGCCTGTAAAGTACTAGTACTTTCATTATTGTACACAATATCATCTGGTCGTATTAATACATCTACCTCACATCCGGTATGGCAAATTTCATTATCCAATTCGCACGGATGATAAATATCTTCGGTTAAAATTCCCAATTCCATCTCAATCTTTCCTGCAGAAAGCATTCTTCCGGGTAAAAAAACCCCTTGTCCGATAAAATTAGCAACAAAACGGTTGGCAGGACGATGATATAAATTGTAGGCTGCATCCCATTGCATAATTTCTCCTTGATGCATGACACCTATCACATCTGCAACCGAGAAAGCTTCGTCTTGATCATGCGTGACCAGAATCGCAGTAATATGCTGATTCTTTAGAATATCGCGTATTTCTAAACTTAAACGCTCCCGTAAGGTAATATCCAGATTAGAAAAAGGCTCATCCAGTAACAATAAATCAGGATGAGGGGCTAACGCTCGAGCTAATGCTACACGCTGCTGCTGTCCCCCGGAAAGCTCATGTGGATACTTATTGGCCACTTCCGCAAGACCCACAATTTGTAGCATGTCGGTTACTCGCTGCATACGTTCAATCGCACTACTACGGTGCAGCCCAAAACTCACATTTTCCGCTGCTGTCAGATGAGGGAACAAAGCATAATCCTGAAATACCATACCGACACGTCTTTGCTCAGGCGGCAAGCTAAAACTAGCACAACTAACCACTACCCCGTTAAGTGATATTTCACCCGCAGTCAATGGTTCAAAACCAGCAATACAACGCAATACAGTCGTTTTCCCACAACCGCTGGGACCTAACAAACAACCGATCTCCCCTTTTTTCAAATCAAACGATAAATGACTAATTGTTACCTGCTTACCGTAAGCATGCTTAATTTGGTGTAATTTCAATAATGTATCCACAGCACTATTTGTCGGTCTGTCGCATCAATAAAATAATAGGTACCAATCCTGCTAGCACTAAAGTCACTGACGGTAATGCAGCCTGTTCCCATTCGCCCTCTGAAGTCAAAGCAAAAATACGCACAGCCAGAGTATCCCAGCCAAAAGGACGGGTCATCAAAGTGATGGGCATCTCTTTCATGACATCCACAAAAACTAGCGTGGCTGCAGTAAATATACCTGTTTTCAGCATCGGCAAATGAATGCTTCGTAATACCGCCCAGCCGCTCAAACCGAATCCCATCGCCGCCTCGTCTATGTTGCGCGTAATGCGTTGCATGGCGCTATCAATAGGATAATGGCCGACAGCAAGGAAGCGTGTCATATAAGCAATTAACATTACTCCGAGTGTGCCTTGAATCAGCAAACCAGTTTCAATTTGAAACAACATCGACAGCCATTCGCTCAACTGATTATCAAGCCAGGCAAGGGGAATGAAAATACCCACAGCCAATACTGCTCCAGGTAAGGCATAGCCAATTGTCGCTATACGTACTGCAATCAAAGTAAAGAAATCAGAATACAAGCGGACCGCATAAACCAGCAGTATTGCAATAAAGCAGGTAATCACGGTAGCCATTGCTGATAGCAACACTGAATGCAAGAGAAATTCAAGATAGCGTTGGTCAAAACTTTGCAGTAAAGAATTAGCAGCCCAGATACCCAATTGTATAATTGGCAACACAAATGCAAAAAACAAAACACTGGCAGCAAAACAGCTGATTGCTTTGGCTTTCCAGCCTGAGAGTAAAATACCGCTGGCGCGTGAACTTCTTTTCATCTCTGCAAAACGCATCCGCAGTCGGAATTGTTGCTCGATAATAATGAGCACAAAGACAATCACGATCAGTAACGATGCAAGCTGAGAAGCAGCAGGTAAAGAAAACATGCCAAACCACGCTTTATAGATTGCTGTGGTAAATGTATCGTAGTTAAATATAGCGACTGTACCAAAATCTGCAAGAGTTTCCATGAGCGTTAGCATGATACCGCCTACAATCCATGGGCGTGCCATCGGCAGTGCCACCTTGAAGAATCCCTGTTGACGGCTAAGGCCCAGTGATTGAGCTGCCTCTAGTAAGCGCTTTCCTTGTGTGAGAAAAGCATTGCGCGCCATCAAATATACATAAGGATAGAAAGCCAGCGTCATAACAATGATCACCCCACCCCTTCCATATAAATCTGGAAACCAGGTTAGCTCTGACCCCAACCAACTGCGCAGGCTGGTCTGAACCGGGCCGGTATAATCAAATAAGCCGAGTACGACAAATGCGGTAACATAGGCTGGAATGGCTAATGGCAGTAATAATGCCCAGGAAAAAAACCTGCTGCCCGGAAACTCGTAGACCGCGGTAAACCACGCAAGGCTGACGCCCAATAATGACGTTCCGGCAATAACCCCGAATGAAAGCCAGAACGTATTGATTAATAAACTAGGAAGCGTGGTTTCAACGAGATGCTGCCAGACTTCATCTGCTGGCATAAAAAAGGAAGAGAAAACGACAACGACCGGAGCGAATACCAGTGCCGCAACGAGAAACGGGATCAGCCGCCATATACTTGCGTTATGCTTCAAGAGAAAAAAGGGGCGGCTAATATCGCTATTTTTTTCTTCTACAGTAGAATACTTTTCATTGTTCACATGCATCCACTAGTTTATCGATAACCAGCCCGGTCCATTAATTTTACTGCTGTTGTTTGTAGCTCTCCGGCTTTGACGATGTTCATTGGATTTTGCTTGAATGCTCCCCAACCCGAGACGACTGGGCTGGGTTTAACCTGAGAATTGACTGGGTATTCCATGTTGACATCAGCAAACAAATTTTGTGCTTTCTCTGAAGATAAAAATTCCAGCAATTTGATAGCTGAGCGCTCATTTTTGCTGAATTGGGTAATACCAGCACCGGAAATATTGACATGCACGCCACTATTATTCTGATTCGGCCAGAAAACTGCTAAAGGTAAAGTAGGATTACTTTCCATCAATCTACCATAATAATACGTATTGACCAGAGTCACATCACACCGCCCTGCTGCCACAAACTCTAAAGCTCTCGTATCATCAGGTAAAGGATCAGTTGCGAGATTAGCAACCCAGCCTCTCACTATTTTCTCAGTTTCAGCTTCACCATGCTCGGCAATCATCATGGCAACGAGCGACTGATTGTAAACTTTTTTCGAGGTACGCAAGCATAATCTTCCCTTCCATTTCGGATCAGCCAGATCTTCATAGCTAGAGAGATCAGAGGGTTTTACCTTTTGCGTGTTGTAGACAATAGTACGGGCTCGCACCGAGAGACCAAACCATTGCCCTTGTGGATCTCGTAAATAGGTAGGAATATTCGCTTCCAGTATAGGGGAAGAAACGGATTTTAACACTCCCGCGCGGGCGGCTTCCCATAAGTTCCCCACATCAGCAGTAATAAGAACATCAGCCGGTGTTTTTTTACCTTCGGCCTTGAGTCTCGCCAAAAGAGCGCCTTCCTTGTCTGTCGTAAATTTGACCTGAATACCTGTTTCACTGGTAAAAGCATCAAACATCGGCTTGATAAGCTGCTCAATTCTTGCTGAATACACTACGACCTGCTCTGCCTGCGCTATATTAACAACTAGCAGTGGGAGAAAACAGCATGTGATCGTAAAAAAGCGTTTGATAGAAAGTAGTTTACGCATTTAATTTAAGTATATGAAATGTGAGAATATCAGGAAACAGAATCCAGAATCTTGCAAAATTAAGAACAATTATACTATGAATAAGAATAATTATTAGTTATACCTCTTTCAAGAAGTAATGCGTACTCTAATTAGCAAGCTATATTATTAATTGCCTGCAATGGCGCTGTATATTCCAGCCCAAATGCTTCAGCCACCGCTGAATGTGTCACGAAACCACGATGTATATTGAGGCCGTGTTGCAAAGCACGATCATCACGCATAGCATCTAAACCTTCATTTGCCAGGCGCACTACATACGCAGCTGTTTGGTTATTCAGTGCAAAGGTGCTCGTACGCGGAACGGCCCCCGGCATATTGGTAACACAGTAATGCAATACACCATCAATCTCATAAACCGGGTGACTGTGTATGGTGGGGCGTGTGGTCTCAACGCAGCCCCCCTGATCAACCGCCACATCAACAATGACCGAGCCTCGGCGCATATGCGGCAACATATCCTTGGTAATCAACCAAGGTGTGCGTCCACCCGGGATTAGCACTGCACCGATGACGAGATCAGCTTGATAAACGAGCTCTTTGATATTGAGCCCATCACTCATGCGCGTCAATAATTGACCTCGGAAGATATCATCCAGACATTTCAATCGGGTATGATTTATATCTAGCACTGTTACTTGAGCGCCCATACCAACCGCTACCCTGGCAGCATTAGCGCCTACTATGCCTCCTCCCAGAATTGCGACATTGGCAGGCGCAACCCCAGGAACGCCTCCCATCAGAACCCCCCGACCACCTAAGGTTTTTAGCAAGTAAGTAGCCCCTATTTGAACTGCCATTCTTCCGGCCACTTCGCTCATCGGTGCTAACAGTGGCAGTTCACCTGACTCTGTTTGTACAGTTTCATACGCGATACCTGTTGTTCCAGCAGCCAAAAGCGCATCAGTCAGCACTTTGTTCGAAGCCAGATGAAGATAAGTGAAAAGAATCAAGTCGCGGTGTAAATAGCAGTACTCCAGCTCTGTTGGCTCCTTTACCTTGACCACCATTTGCGCAGACCAGGCATCTTCAGCATTAAAAACAATATCAGCCCCCGCTGATTTGTAATCTTCATCAGCAAAAGAGCTTCCCAGCCCTGCTCCAGTTTGCACTCGAACCTGATGCCCATATCCCACTAGCGTATGGACGGTACCAGGCGACATCCCGACACGATACTCATTATCCTTAATTTCCTTGGGTAATCCGATAATCATTACTTGATTCCAGGTTTTATTGATCAGAATGACTCTTTTACTCTTTTTTTTACCTCTTTCATAGCGCCATCTCTATTAATCAGTTACACAAATAGATAGATTTGCCCTACCATAGATAATTTATAATCCGACATTGGCTAGAAACTTTCAATTCCTGTTATTGATTGAACCCTAAATAGTTTCAAGAAGTATCTTTGAAACAGACCTGAAAATGCTAGAAATTCAATTTATTTGCGAGTCTGATCTGTAAATAAAAACACCCCGCACAAACTGCGGGGTGTCAGGGTGTTAACTACGCTCTTTAGACTGCTAATTTTCAATCAGCCCTCATCCCACAGGATAGGGAATTGAACACCCAGAGATTAAAAAAGATGACGCATGCCAACCGTCCAAGTATTACGATCGCGATCTACTATGCTATTTTTATCAATTACGTCTACATGCTGATAGCCGCCAAATAAATTTGTACGCTTGCTCATATGATAAAGTCCACCAACAGTAAAGCTTTTTGATTTGCGACTCGCAAAGACATCTGTTTTGTTCGCATCAGTCATACCACCTTGCGCAATTAAAGTTGCATTTCCCAATCTGTATTGGCCTCCTGCATACCAGATACTGCCATCTCCACCCGGATTCATTGCGGTATTACATTGCCTAGTAGAAACGTCGCCAATCGCACCCAAAGCGGCCGCATCTGAGCAGGTCGCTGCACCCAGTGCTTTACTGATAAAATCATATTGGCCTTGAAGACTAAAGTTTTTATAAGACCAGACTCCGCCGATCCGACCCACTTCTTCGGTTTTTAAATTAAATGCAGTTATCTTCTTTTGTGCAGAACTGACATTATCTCTGGAATAGCCACCGAATACCTCCAGCTTATGGCTTTGGAAATCCATAACATATTTGGCGGCAAATTGAACATCCCATTCACCATTCTCCCCGCCCGTATCACCAATATTATTCCCATGACCGCCAAGGTGGCCACCAAGATGAGCTTCCAATTTGTCTGCATCGCCAGGCATTAACAGGACTGCAAAGGAGAAACCATTGAAGGTTGTGGAAGTAAAGCGCACCACGCTGTTTACAGCGGAATAAGATCCTGAGCCAAGACCGTTGGCGCTTGCGATCATAGTCCCACCACTGCCAGTGGCTTGAAGAGTGGTATAGACAAATGGATCAATCGTCCAGCCACCGGCAAAGTCAGCAAATGGGGAATGGGTGCGACCAAATTTCAATGTGCCAAGTGAATCCTTGGATATCCCGACGAATACTTCCCGATTACCTATGGATCCACCGTTCGTATTAAAACCGAAATCAATCATAGTAACCACTCTAAATCCATTTCCTAAATCTTCGAATGCCCGAATGCCCCATGAAGAAAAAAAGGTTGGATCATTAACTGTTGTTTGACTGGAGAAACCTTCGATATTGATACCACTATATTCAGCCTGAATTCGGCCAACGATCGAGATATTTGTTCCAAATGCGGATGAAATGCTGGTAGAGGCAAGTAAGCCAGTTAATGCGATGGAAATTAGCTTGTTATTCATGATGAGTTACTGTGTGTGAAAATTAAATTTGCAAATAGTATGAAAATAGGTTGTTATGAGTTAATTAATAAATCAAGTATTTTATCTGCAAATTAACAGAATTTAAGATCATATCACCGCATAATATGAATATAACTGCGATATGTCTCTAATTAGAGACATAATATATCTTTAAAAAACAGTTAGTTAAGCATCAAAATCAAAAAATCGTCATCTAATAGAGACAATTATTTGTTACATCCTTCGCAAATAATTCTTTAAATTCAATATAAGTAATTGATCTAATAGAAATAATGCATTCAGGCATGAATGTTGCCTTTGAATACAGCGAATCATGTCCGGCTAGTAATCATGGTTAAGATGCAACTTAAAGCGCAAGCGATCTTTGAAAAACACAGCGCTTGGTTCCACTCTTTATTTACGAAACAAGCATTATTATCGAGAGCTCCGATCCAGATGACTGTGAGTTTTCTCACATCGAAAGATACTGCGAGTCCTTAAACTGGTTACTGGTTAATAAGACGTAGTTGTGCTGGAGCCCGGATTAGGCCTGATGTACTGGTTCAGTTAGGGATTGTTTCAAGTCGAAAGCGGTATTTTTCGATGTGGCAGTCTTAAGTAATTGGAATGTGGTTATTCCATTGCATTAAGACTTTATTATCAATGTGTTGTAGGAGATATTTTTAATGCTGTCAATGAAGAAGTTTTCTATGAGGAAGCTAGCCCAGATTATTCCTATGGCTAGCATATGCGTGCTCGCCTTGTCTGTAGGTCCTGTTAGCGCAGGTAAAGGTAATGATCCTGCGTCCTTACCAACTTATCAATACCCAAATATCTACAATAATTATCTGCAGCCTGTGGCAACAGCTATCGATTATCACAGCGGCATGGTTTATCTCTTTAATTACGAGAACGACAAGCTAGTAATTATTGATCCAACTAGCCTCGCTGGCTGGCCTGGAAAAGTCCCATTGCAGCATACAATAGTATTACCGGAAGGAAATAAGATTTATATCACATCCGATACCACGAATGAGCATGCAGCTTATATTATTGCGCTGAGAACAGACAGTATTGATTGGGACGCCGGTACCGCCTCAGTGATGGTAGAATCAGTAATGACAGTTGGGACCGCAGGCGAACCCAGTGAATTTCCATTTGTTGAGCCCGTCAACGATGTTCAGAATATTCCTAATTGGGTAATAGGCAGGGGACCCCAAATTCATGGTCCGACTATATTACCTTATTCGGACTATATCTACTTTACTGAGTTTACTTCTGACAGGGTGCGTGTTGTCAATACCAAAACAAATCAGTTGGTGGCGAATGTTGACCCTATCATCATACCGGGTTACACAGAGCAAACGCATGGTATCAATTTCAATAAATCCGGTACCATTGGCCTTGGTACAGGGTATTTCTTCGACAATAGTGTAATTGATGTCTACAAGCCCAACAGAGAAACTGGCGAGCTGCAACCTGTAGGCCAGATTATGCTGGGTGATGAGAAAAAACATGCAGCTTTCAGTCATTTTACGGTTTGGCTAGATGAACGATATGCGGTTACGGCAACGATGCAGCTCGACAAAACTTCGTTAACACCCGCGACTACTGAAAAAATTATTCCACCGAGTGTTTGGTTGATTGATGCTCTAGCAGGCACTGCAACTAAAATTCTAGATCGTTCTACAAATGCCAATGCGCCTGGTGTTTTCCGTTCTGCTTCCGACATTGCGGTGATCAATGGCAAGCTCTATATTGCAGAAGAAGATTCACTCGATTTCACATTTGCTGATGATGGCTATATATCTGTTTACGATTTAACCGATCGCTATCAACCAAAATTTATCAAGAGACTTAAACCAGGTGTAGAGCTTCCAAATGGATTTGCTATCGCACATACGATCGCGCCTACGCCTGATAATCGCCACATAGTGGTGGCAAGCTGGGTTTCTGGATATGTAGTCAAAATCGACACTTCGACAGATACAGTCGTGAAAGTTTGGGGGCCTAATGATGGCCTGGTCAAGCCGCATGGTATATTTACTGCAGGTACCTTGCGTTAATAGTTAATTGCTGTTTACTCGGCTCATCTGCTTTTACTCAAGGATTGTCGTGCGGGTAAAAGTCATGATGAGCCAGCTCAAATATAAAACAAAGTGATCATAAAATTGAAAAGAAAGAGTAAATAAATGATACAAAGCGTTTTACAAAGAAAGTATTCTTCAACAGTAGTTGCTCTGACCCTTCTTTTTACGCAGGCCAGCATCGAAGCTGCAACAGTCATCTTGCCTCGCCCAGTGCCTCTGCAGGCTGAAACAATCACTCATTTGAGACAAACGCATGCAAATGAGCACAATCAATGGCAACTCGTTGTGTTTGGATTCACTCATTGCAAGGATATATGCCCCATGTCACTGGCTAATTTAGCCATGCTGGTTAAAGCTGCTGCTAATGAGCAAATTAAATTGGATGGAACTTTCGTGACAGTGGATCCAGACAGGGATTCGGAAGAAATCTTATCTGGCTATACAAAAAGCTTTGGAGCAGACATTGCTTACTTACGATTTGAAGGTGAAGATTTGGAACGTTTCAAGGCCACTTTTGGTGTAGAAACCGTTTTCTATACGAAGAATGCTGGTAACCAGCAGAATTATCAGGTTGATCACAGTACCTCGGCATTTTTAATTGATCCGTCAGGAAAAATTAGAGTTATATTCGACGCACTTGAAGACGCAACCCGTATTGCAAAAATGTTTCGCAAAAAAAAGGAGCTATTTAAGTCATGAACTGGACTCCAGTATTAATATCTCTATTCATGATAGTCGGGCCTGTTGCTGCTATGCAAATCGAAGCGGATCCCCGCTCTATCGCGTCTTTCATGGATAAATCCTTAACACCAGAACTTGATATTTTACAGGTAGCAACTGATATTTCAGCAGATAATCATTTGGTGTTCCAAGTTAAAACAAGAGGGGAACAGATCAACGGGAAAAACAGCGATTATCTGCTCTTACAAATTTTGCATGAAAAAACTTATCTTCTGCTGCTTCCATTAAATAAGGAAGAAGGGGATAAAATTTTGATATATGAAGGCACTCTTCAACCTGAAAACCATAAATTGTCAAAAATCACCGGGGAGTTTAAAGAATATAACTTATCGGCAGATTTTACTGCCAAACGTATAGTTCGAGGAGCAGAATTCACCGTACCTCTCGATTGGATCAATTACGGTGCTGATTTCAATTTTGATGCATATACTATCCAAGCGAGCATGCAAGGGAATACTTTACAAATTAATAAAGTATATGATCAGGCAAGAAAAGGACGTAAAGAGGAGAAGCGGTTTTCCGCCATTACACTACTCAATAAAATTTGCTCACCCAAAAAACGATGATCAAATCCCTGGATTATTCTCAACTTATCTGAGATTAGTGGGATAATTGATCATGTGATGAAGCAGACTATTTTCCGTGTCATTCCTCAGTCTCGCCATTTAGGCCTATAATTCGACAAAATAGTTGGCAGCTGCAGAATCTATAGCTTCTTTCGTAAATTCTGGAGGCCGTTTCAGGAAATAAGCATGATCGACAATATGCTCCATGAGATCACGCGGATGGCTACCTACCAGTGGTCGATTTTGTTTATGATAGTGATTATTCAATAGATATTCGGCTACCTCGCTATCGTAATGAACGCCTTGCTTATGGCAGACACGACGTAGAATTTCCTTGAATTCACCTTCGGACTGATATTGCACATGTATCTTATGACGGATTCGTCGCAGAAATGCGTCATCCACCAAATCCAATGGATTTAAATTGGTACTAAACACAGTAATCTGATCAAAAGGTATCTCGAATTTCATGCCTGTATGCAGCGATGGAAAATCAATACCGCGCTCTAATGGTATAATCCAGCGATTAAGCAGTTGGCGTGGCTCAATTCGTTGTCGACCAAAGTCATCCAGAATAAAGACGCCATTTCCTGCTTTCATATGAATAGGCGCTTCATAGAATTTGCTGGAATAGTCATAACGTAATTCAAGCATATCCAACGTGAGTTCGCCTCCCACCATCACTACTGGACGATAGCATTTTTTCCAGCGTGGATCATAAGTTAGGCTCATTTTAAGATCAAGCGAGGAGTTTTCTAATGTTTTCTTATCTTCGACAGGTGTATGAATAGCCGGATCAAAAAAACGTATCACCTGCCCTCCCACCTCTATAGCCTGTGGAAGGTAAATTTCTCCCGGTATGCCATGTCCTAACGCCTCAGCTATACTGGTTTTCCCTGTTCCCGGCGGGCCATATAAAAAAATCGAACGTCCTGAAGAAAATGCAGGCCCCAATTGATTCAGTAATTTTTCACCGATAACCAGATGCCTCAAGGAAGAATCAATCCACTCCTTATCCAGCTCAACCTGACGGACACTTTGTCTTGCTAGCATGAATGAGTAATCTTCCAATGGAACAGGCGCTGCCCCAACATATAAACTGATGTTAAATGCTGCCTCCGCCCTTTCTCGCCCTCGCTGGGTTAATTCGAGTACTTGAGTCGTACTGGTATAATTGGAAGAAGTGCGAATAGCGGCCAAATGATCTGCTCTGATCTGCTCAATCAATTCTTCAACGACACTAAAAGGAAGGGAAAGCACATGCGACATACGCGGCAAGGTAAACGTACCTGCTTCCAGATAAGCAGCCTTAAGCAACAGATCGACCAGATAAACTTCGCTCAAACCCGTATCAGTTATTTTTAGCGGCACTGGTGGAGCAGGATACAAGAATTGATTCAACTGTTCCTCTGTAAGATAACTTAGAGAAGTGACTGCATTGGCGAGGCTTCCGCCGCTACGCCTCTGCAATGCAATCGCCTCATTCAGCTGTTCTACAGATATCAAACCCTCATGAACCAGTAGTTCACCTATCGATTTTGCCATGCCGTTTATCCTTTGTTAAAAGCTATTTCACCCCTGCTTCATGTGCCTGTTGATCAGCATGGTAGCTTGAACGCACCATTGGACCGCATGCAGCATTACTGAAGCCCATTTCAATCGCAATACGCTCAAACTCCTTGAAACCCTCTGGTGATACATAACGCATGACAGGTAAATGTCCAATGCTGGGTTGGAGATATTGACCGATGGTAAGCATATCGACATCGTGCTCACGCAAATCTTGTAATACTTCGATAATCTCATCATCGGCTTCTCCGAGTCCTAACATTAGGCCAGATTTAGTAGGAATAGCAGGAAAAGCAGCTTTAAAGTCTTTCAGCAATTTCAGGGAATGCGCATAATCTGCGCCAGGACGGCATTGCTTATATAAACGGGGAACTGTTTCAAGGTTGTGATTGAGTACATCCGGTGGACAGGCAGACAGTTTTTCCAAAGCCACGGACAATCTCCCACGAAAATCTGGCACGAGAATTTCAATTTTGGTTTGCGGAGAATGGGCGCGTATCTCACGAATACAATCAACAAAGTGTTCTGCCCCGCCATCGCGCAAATCATCACGATCCACGCTCGTGATCACAACGTATTTAAGCTTCAGTGCGGCAATAGATTTTGCCAGATGTAACGGCTCCTCAGGATCGGGCGGTAATGGCCTGCCATGTGCCACATCGCAAAAGGGGCAACGCCGGGTGCAAAGATCCCCCAAAATCATGAAAGTGGCGGTTCCTTTGCCAAAACACTCGCCAATATTAGGGCATGAGGCTTCCTCGCAGACAGTATGCAGCTTGTGCTCCCGCAGCAAGCGCTTGACCTCAGAGTATGTTTGACTATTGGATGAGCGTACCCGTATCCATGACGGCTTGCGTAATATCTCGCCAGGTTGTTGAATATCGATTTTGATTGGGTTGCGCGCAGTTTTAGCGATCCCTCTTTCGTGTCTATCAGTGGTCATGACGTTGAATGTTTCCTCCCTCAGCAAGTTTAATTTGTAGTTTTTCTATCATTTTCTGACCTAGAACTTCCATTTCGTCGTCAATACCAAGATCCTTTGTTTGCGTAATCCGCAGACCTGCATAACCACATGGATTGATCGCAGAAAATGGCCCCAAATCCATGTTCACATTCAATGCGATACCATGGTAACAGCAACCATTCTTAATTTTTAATCCTAATGAGGCAATCTTCGCATTATTCACATAAACACCTGGCGCATTCACGCGACCCTCTGCATCCACTCGATATTCTCGCAGCAAGTCTATCACAGCCCCCTCCATCTTCCTGACCAATTCCCTTACACCAAGCTTTAGACGGCGCAGATCGAGCAATAAATAGACGATCTGCTGTCCTGGACCATGGAAAGTGATTTGCCCGCCCCGGTCTGTCTTGATAACCGGGATTTCATTTTGACAGAGTAAATGTTCCGATCTACCGGCGATGCCTTGAGTATAGACAGGTGGGTGTTGCAGCAACCAGATTTCGTCAAGCGTATGGTCGGTACGGCTAGCGGTAAAATCCTTCATGGCTTGCCAAGCTACCAGATAATTCACCGTACCCAGAGATCTCGTTTTAATGGCCAGTGGCGCTCTTTCTGGCCCAAGCCGTACACTTTTCATCGTATTAAGGCTTCAAAATACTATCATCACCATCGGATGATCATGAAGCTCCTGATAAAGTGCATCTAATTGCGCACGAGAGGTCGCCCAGATAGTACAGGTCAGACTTAAGTAGGTACCATTCTTGCTGGCTCTTACTTCAAGCGTAGTATCGTCAAAATCAGGCGCATGATTTTTGACAATACTCAATACAGTCTGGGTAAGACCCTTCTGGGATCGACCCATAATCTTGATTGGGAAATCACAGGGATATTCAATAAACGAAGGCTGCTCTGTCATGATATGTGGCGAACCATCTACACTGTAGAACTCATTATTTTAATGATACGACAGGATCTCCGCCCCGCATCGTAGCCGCCTTGTATTGCTGATAAAGCTGGTTAAGCTGCTTGAACATAGCTCCTGGCTTACCATTACCAATTGTTTTTCCATCCAGCGATATGATAGGCATGACCTCTTTGGTAGAAGAAGTGAGTAGCACTTCTTCCGCTGTACGCAGCTCCTCTTCAGATACCGCTCTCACCTCATGAGGAATAGCGTTGCTTTGTGCTAATTCCAGTACAACATCGTAGGTAATACCTGGCAGCATCAAATGGCTTTTGGGTGGTGTTAGCAGCACATTGTTTTTTACGATAAAAATATTGCTAGCTGCCCCCTCAGTTAAAAACCCATCACGCAATAAAATTGTTTCCATGGCACCTGAATCAACCGCAAGCTGACGCAATAGTACATTGGGCAACAATGATATGGCCTTGATATCACACCTTCCCCAACGATTATCTTGTGCAGTAATCGCCGGAACACCGGTCAGCAGCAATTCCTGAGGCGGCGTTAGCAATGGATTGCTCATGATGAACACCGTAGATGGAATCCCTGCTGGGAATGCATGATCACGCTTGGCTACTCCACGCGTAATATGCAAGTAAAGATATTGATCATTGCCTTCGTTACAGGCAATGATCTGCTCTACCAGGGTATGCCATTGCTCATCAGTATAAGGGTTTTTAAGGCGAATACCATTCAGGCTATGCTGCAAGCGGTGTAAATGCTCTGCGAGTCGAAACGGCTTTCGGGAGTAAACCGGTATGACTTCATATACACCATCGCCGAAAATGAACCCTCTATCCAGTACCGGAACGTATGCCTGTTCAATCGGCACAAACTTGCCATTGAGGTAAATCATTTTTTTCCAAAAATTAGTTAAAGAGCATCTTGATGCTATCCCATGCACGCCCCAAAATACTGGCTTCGCCTATCGTTTCAAGAGAAACGAGTGGATAAGTTGCGATTTCCTGATTGCCGAGGCTAAATTTGACGAAACCTACTTCTTGTCCTTGATTGATAGGTGCAATCATTGGCAGTCTATATTCCATTTTAGCCTTTAAATTTTCAGCCTGCCCTTTGGGTAGTGAAAAATAGATATCGCGATCAAATCCCACCTTGAGTTTATTTTGCGCGCCTTTCCAAACCTGGATTGTTGTAATTTCCTGATCTTTTTTGTATGGATGCGCCGTATCAAAGAACTGAAAACCATAATTCAGTAAACGCTGACTCTCCTTGCTGCGTGCATTGGGTGTTGCAGTCCCCATGACGACTGAGATCAATCGACGATCATCCCGTTTGGACGAAGTGATTAGGCAATAACCAGCAGCTACAGTCCATCCTGTTTTCATCCCATCTACATTAGGATCAAGCCACAGCAAACGATTGCGATTGAATTGAGTGATGCCATTGTAGGTGTATTCACGCAATGAATAGAGAGGGTAATACTCTGGAAAATCGCGAATGATGGCTGTTGCCAGAAGCGCAAGATCATGCGCGGAACTGTAATGATTGGGATGAGACAATCCAGTCGAATTGGTGAAACGTGTATTGGTCATCTTCAAACGTGCTGCTTCCTCGTTCATCATGTGTGCAAACATTTCTTCCGAGCCGGCAATCAGTTCGGCAAGCGCAACACAGGCGTCATTCCCGGATTGCACGATCATGCCGCGAATCAATTCATCTACCGTCACTTGTTTATTGGGTTCGATAAACATGCGGGAACCCACCATTTTCCAGGCTGTATTAGACACGGGGACAACTTGAT
Source organism: Nitrosomonas sp. Nm58 (assembly GCF_900107335.1). NCBI lineage: Bacteria > Pseudomonadati > Pseudomonadota > Betaproteobacteria > Nitrosomonadales > Nitrosomonadaceae > Nitrosomonas > Nitrosomonas sp. Nm58. The sequence goes on from NZ_FNPQ01000043.1 coordinate 20,808, forward strand.
CCAACGTAATACGTTTCTGCTTTAAAGCTGTAAAAACAACATAAGCTGTCATCAGCTTGGTTAGTGATGCAGGCTCAAGACGCTCATCTGCATTTTGACTGACCAGTGTCTGGGCAGTGTGAAAATCAACAAGAGCAAAGGATTTCGCTGCTACAGACAAAGTAGGCTGCTGAGCAAAGGCAGGGAGTACCGCAAAGCATAGCAGTAACCAAAGTAAGCTTCTCATAAAAACATGGAAAAATTTCATTATAGCTTGCTCATCAAATTTCATAAACTAACTACATAAATAAAATGGTTTTTTCATTTAATTTGTTAGATAAGGGAGAACGCAAAATTTCTTGATGAATAACTAGAGACTAGAAATAAATTGCTTAAGTAATCTGAAAAAATTATCAAATATCCAGCTCAAATCATTATCAAGCCTGGATTTGTGAATGATATACCATCGATTTATTACCGATAATCGAAGTCTTAAAATACAAGACTCATATGATAGCAAATAAGAAATTATGTTTGCTGCCATTTGAAATTCTATGAGTCAGTACGCTTAATGATAAAGCAACCAAGATTAACTGATGTAGCTACACTAAACCTAAACCGGACACATTCCTTAAAATAACTGAAAGAAGGAATGTATTTAAATGACCCAAGAAAAACCCAAAGTCTATACAGCTGAATTTAGGGAGT
>NZ_FNPQ01000052.1:0-13362 GCF_900107335.1 Nitrosomonas sp. Nm58
AACAACTATTTTGCTTTTTCTAATTCAATTGGGTTACCCGTTTCATCTACTGGCCCGTTAATAGTCCATCTAATTCCAGGTGGCATTTCACTTAATTCTTTCTTAGGCTCCTTCAATTCAAGCTTGCCATCGCCATCCTTATAACACCCTGACAACAGCAATAAAGACAATAAACAGATCACTACAATACTCAAATCACTCTTTTTCATCATTCTCTCCTCAGATTAGTGTTTTAAAAGGCATCTCTTACAGACCAATTCCTACCAGCAGGTAATATCTCAGGACTTAATCGCTTGGTCGCTGCCTCACGCGCAGCCTGTTGCATGGCCTTTTGATCTACTTCGGCCTGACTTTGCGTATTGGTGGCATTATGCTGGACAATCAGCATTTGACGCATTTGCAGCAACTGGTTGGCCTGGTACGCGGCCAATTGATTGGCATATTGCAGGGCTTCCATTTGTCCCTGGGCAGACTCGGTTCTTTGTTGCAAGACTTGCAGGTGCGCGGCATCCAGTGGGATCTGGTTTTGATGTTCGCTCAAGCCGCGCAAGAGCGAATCATTAGCGTTTTTTTGTGCATCCGTACTGGTATTTTGTCCGTCCTGCAGCAGCTTCCAGGCGGTATCGTTGCATTTTCCCTGCAAATCAAAACAAGGTGAACTACGATAATATTCAACATTGCGAAACCGCTGCATATAACCATCCAGTCCGCCGTGCTGTTGCTCATAATAGCGTATGGTATTGGTCAGATAGATTAGCTTGTTCATCGAATATTGTGCTTGCGCCCAGAGATAGGCAGGTGGAGCCATCGTATTCCGGATCATGTTTTCATATTGCATCAGCTGAGTCTTATACTGCTCTATTTGCCTCAGCGTCTGTTCTACATTCTCGATGGCGGTAACGGTGGTTTGTTTTACATTTGCCATATCAATGACAGCCATTCCTCCTGCTTGGATAACCGATGAATAACCGGCATCACCCAGCATAAATAGCATTCCGATCAACTGAGCAGCTAGCTTTTGTCTGTTCCTCATGTTTGATCCCTCCTGTTTTAATAATCAAATGCTTGATACGGTTGAGAGAACTTCATGTCTTTGGTAACGATGATGTTGAAGCGATAACCCGGCCTGATTTCAAGTGTAGGTGAGATATTCAGGTTCTTGCGAATAAGATTGGCAGCTACCAATCCCAATTGCTGACCCAGCGATTGGCTCATGATGCTACCGGCGTTTTGCCGCCCGAACGCACCCCCTGAATCACGCTGGCTGTATGCCGAACCGGCGACAATGGCCGACATAACCAGGGCTGAACCAAAGATGCGCAGGTAGTGGTTATTGATCTGATCTTGAAATCCAGCATAACCCATTCCGTCAGCACCCGGCATGGCGCCAATATCCATGGTTTTTCCATCCGGAAAGATGATGCGCTGCCAGGCGACCAGCACACGTGCCTGACCAAATTCGACTTCGCTGGAGTAGGTGCCGACTAGCCTGGATCCCTGTGGAATCAAACGCCATTTGCCAATCGGGGAATCATAAATATGCTGGCTGACCTGCGCCATGATCTGCCCCGGCAGGCTGGAATTAATACCGGATATCAAGGTTGCCGGTATTACAAATCCTGTTTGCAGAACATAAGGTGATGCAGGTTTTTGCACTTCGCTCTTCAATTTCCAGCGTTCCTCGCCACCCGCTGAATCAAAGCGCGAATAATCTTGAGCCTGTCTGTCCACCTCGTCATCCAGCAAACGAGGGGCACCATCGTCCATGAATTCATCACCCCTCCCCGCTCCCATTCCTCCGACCACACTCGCCCCCCCATCCTGTCGCAACTGCGCCAGACGCGCATGATAGGCAGCCGTTGGATCTTCACGCAGATTTGCCTCCATCTGTTGACGCACTGACACCAATCTGGCCAACATTTCCTCACGTGTTTCAGTTGCACTCGTTCCGGTTAAATCCGGCGATGATCCGGTACTTCTGGGTGCCACCACATTCACATTTGTTTTGGCCTTGATCGCTTCTTCCAGTTGCTGGCGTTTCAGCATCCGAATATGTGCAATATCCGCTTGAAGCGATGGATCGGATGCATTGAGTGATGGCGGCAAAGGCGGCCTATCCAGATCCGAGGGTCGCTCAATGATGATCCCCTGCATCGATGATTTAGAGGGTTCTGGAATCACCGGTGGGGTTTTAGATTCGATGATGCCGCCAACATAGTCTTTGGCGATGAGTGAGGCAAAGGAGTGGCTCGATTGGACATCTTTGTCGCCATCGTGATCAAAATGACCGCGCTCAGTGGCACGATTCATGGCAACCATCATCATGAGCAGCATGAATATCAGCATGATCGCGCCAAAGATGACAATCGGGAGGTTATTGACACGCCGCACACCTGCGCTTCTTGCGACCCCATCCGGGGATGAATCAGGCGACAGGAGTCTTGAATTGGTTGACATCATCCCTACCCCCTATTCTTTTCTGACCCAAAGACCCGCAGGATGAATACTGTCAGCTTGCACTATAAATGCACGCGACAAGCGCATATCATCAATCATGAGTTTGATGTGATACAAATCACCCGACCGGTCAATGACATAACTCAGGATCAAACCTTTCTGCAGCTCAGTTTCGGACTGATGAGGCGCAGCAAATTTTTGCCGCTGAATTGGTTGCTGAGTCGCTTCCTGAACCGCAAACCCTTCGAGACGAAGATTTTCTATCAAGGCATGGCCAAACGGATCATTAACCGTATGACTCAGATTAAACTGCGTATTGGCCGCCGGATACAGGCGCATTAATTGGGCGGTCACATCATCGGCCATCGCTTTGCTGGTTGCGAGTGACGGATTTTGAATAAAATTGCCATAGGGTTGCGTTGCACACCCGACCTGAAGCAATAGCAGGGACAAGGCAAGAATTAAAGTACTGAATCGCATGATCAATTCCCCCGCGTAATCATGACCCGGCTCTGATTACCGCCCACACCCGCAATTAAAATAGCCTTATCGAACACGGTATCCACAATATAGCGGTCGCCCTGCAAACGATAATTCACCGTCACTGTTTCATCACCGCTAAAAATGCCGCCTTCCTTGCTCAATAGCAGCAAAGTCGGTGCTTCTGTCTGCGCCATGATGGCAGGCATTTGTATGATGGTTTTCTGGCCATCGTTATAGACACGCAGCGGCTTCCAGGCAGCATTGCCAGACACCGCATACGCAAAATCCAGATTGCCCAGATATTCTCCGGTTTCAGGAAGGGTGCGTGATTTTTTGATGTCCCTGGCATGGCTTTCCTTATTCCTAATCGCATCCCATTTAGCCAAGGCATCTTCCGGATAAATGAAACTGACTCTCGGCATGAAATCGCGCCGATGGGATCTGAGACGCATGTGGTACGTGCGCCGGTTGGTGGTCACTACCAAGGATGTTTCCAGGCCCACATCCATGGGTTTGACAATCAAATGCTGCACCTCCGTAGAACCCTGGCCGGTTACTGCCGGTTCTATTAGCCAGCGCGCCTGATCGCCCAGATGAATCGAATTGACCTGCTCACCCGGCTGCAATTCGATATCGCATACCTGCAATACGGCACAGACGATGCTGGGTTGCTGTGAACCAAACAGAAAACGAATTGATCCATCCGGTCCTGCCACCGGCTTTGTACCCGCGGGGTTGACTGCCTGCCATTTCTTGGCCAGATCAATGGCGGCACGTTCCTGTGGAGTTAATTGAGGATTCTTATCGGTGAAATACGCTTCAGACAGGCCATTAGCATAGCCTGGTGCAGCGAGTCCAATGGAGAGAATCAGCGTGCTCAGCGCACTTAAAGAGCGTAACGACGTCATGATGAGGGATCCCTTTAGGTTTGTTTCGACCAGGAGAAATCCTGGATATAAATGCCCAGCGGGTTATTTCGGATCTGTTCTTCCGTCGTGCTTTGTGTGGTCGGCTTGTTATAGACTCTAAGCAAAGCACGCATCTTGAAAGGGGGCTCGGTTAAGTGCCCTTGCCGGTCATAGACTTTTTCCAGCCAGTCGACCTGCCAGGTCTCCGGTGATTGGGGGATCACCGATATGATTTCAATACTCACCGTCTGTGTTTCCGCACGTTTGAAAGGACTGCTTGCCTCATGACTATTGAACCATTCGTTGGCTTTCGCCGTGGCGGGATCATTATTGGACAGCATGGCATACGCACGAAAGATGGCGCGCCGTTGCAAGGCGATATCCGGTGTCACCATGCGCAAATCATTGATGAATGCGGCAACGGATGCATGGACCACACGCTGATCGGCCACCGCAGCGATATCCGCACGCGAAACCGCGATCGCTTCCCCCAATTGATTGACCTGCACCACATAGGGGATGAATTTGGATTGACTGCCGATAGCAATGACTCCCCCTACCCCTGCCAGCGCAATCAATAAACAAAGAAGTGCCAGCATTTGCCACATATTGCGCGACGCATGAACCTCGCGCATGTGATCATTCCAGGTGCGCCGCGCTGACAGATAAGGATTCACATTCTCGCCCGTGCGACGCCCCCCTTCCATCACACTGTCATTAACACGCATAGGCTCAGCCACACCCGGCTTCGACTTGAATAGTCCGATGATCCTATTCATGCGGCAACGCCATAATCAGATAATGTTAATCCTTTGATCGCCAGCCATTCTTGAACCCACTTGTCGCCATACTTCTCATATAGATTCTTGATGGCTGCAATCGATTCTTTGTCCGTGGATCCCACAAAAGCGAGCGCCAATGGACCCAGTGCCAGGTCATAGAGTCGCCTGCCGTTCTCGGACACGGTGTAATATTGCTGTTTGGGAATGGCAGAAGCCAGAATCTCGATCTGGCGTGAATTGAGACCCATGCGCCGATAGAGTGCTGAGGCCTCTTCATCGCGTGCAAATACATTGGGTAGAAATATCTTGGTGGCAGTGGATTCGATAATAACATCGAGAATGCCGCTGCTGGCCGCATCCGACAGGCTTTGGGTCGCCATCAACACCAGACAATTGTTTTTACGCATGACCTTGAGCCATTCCCGAATCTTGGCGCGAAACGCCGAATGGCCCAGCATCAACCAGGCTTCATCCAGAATGATGGCGGAAGGCTGACCATGCAGGCTGCGCTCGATACGCCGGAACAGATACAGCAGAGTCGGTAGCGCGTATTTCTCACCGAGATTCATCAATTCTTCGATCTCGAATGTGGTGAAGGTCGACAAATTTAATCCATCCTGCTCGGCATCGAGCAAGTGCCCCATCATGCCGTCGATGGTGTATTGCCGAAGACACTCGCGTATGGCTTCATCCTGGATCGTCACCAAAAAGTCTGACAAGGTTTTTGAACCGCTTTGATGCATATTGGCGATGGCCTGACTGATTTCGTTGCGCTGCAAAGGCGTAACGGTGATGCCATTGAGCTCCACCATCAAACAAATCCATTCCAGCGCCCAGGCACGGTCTCCCTTGGTGTGCAAGAACTGCAAGGGGCAAAAAGACAGTGATTCATCATCCCCTGCCACCGTAAAATGCTGACCCCCCACTGCGCGGGTCAACGGATACATCGATAGCCCCTTGTCAAAGCAAAAAATCGACATGCCCTGGTAACGCCTCAATTGCGCGGCAATCAACGCCAGATGCGTGGATTTACCCGCTCCGGTGGGACCGAACATAAAGGTGTGGCCCAGATCGCGTACATGCAGATTCAGCCGGAAAGGGGTTGCCCCTTGCGTGACACAGTGCATCAAGGGCGGTGAATTGGGCGGATACATCGGACAAGGCGCTGTTGGCTTACCTGTCCAGATGGTATTGACCGGCAATAAATCCGACAAATTCATAGTGTTGATGAGGGGTCTGCGCATATTCTCAACCCCGTGGCCTGGCAGGCTACCCAGATAGGCATCCATGGTGTTGATCGTCTCGACCCGTGCAGCAAAGCCCAGATGATTGATTGCTTTCTCAACCCCGCGTCCGGCCTCTTCCAGCGCCGCCCGGTCTTCCCTCATCAGCACAACCACACTGGTATAGTAGCCTTGGCCGACAAAGCCGCTATGGGTTTCAGCAATGGCGGACTGCGCATCATCAACCATATTGAGTGCGTCTTCATCGATGTGGCTGCTTTGCAGGTTAAACACCTGGTCAAAGAAGCCCCGGATTTTTTGTTTCCACCGTCTGCGGTATTTCTCCAGATGGTTGACCGCTTCATGCGTATCCATAAAGATAAACCGCGATGACCAGCGGTACACCCCTGGCAATTCAGACAGCAGATTCAACATGCCAGGCGAGGATTCCAGCGGAAATCCTTCAATCGATACCACCTGAACGAAATTGCGGCCAATTTTAGGTACGACCCCGCCCCACATTTCCTGACCACCGAGCAAGGTATCCAGATACATTGGATTGGTAGGCAGCACCATCGGATGATCCCGGCCGGTAATGCATAATTGCAGCCACTGTAGAAAATCATCCTGTGTGAGGGTTGTATCATCTTCATTCACCAGCTTGCGGCTTTTTAAGCGCGACAGATGAAATACGCTGGACAACCTGGATTCAAAGTTGGCACACTCGCGCTGGAAATATTCCAGCAATCCTTGTGTTCTGGCTTTCTGGCTGGGTTCCTGACTATCATCATCAAACATGAGTTCAACGAACTTGCGCTGCGCCAGCAGGGGCGGCAGATAGGTCAGTGATACGATGAAGCAGCTCTCGTATAGGGCGCCGATGCGTTCAAACAGATTGCGCCGCTCCTGATCGATGGCAGCGCTAATGGGATCAGGATAATTGGATAAGGCTTTGTCTGAATAAGCTAACGCCGGTTTGCGAACGGCGTCCACATGGATCATCCAACCATTGCCCAAACGGGATAATGCCTGGTTGATGCGAAATGATACCTGTTCACGCTCAATATCGGTGCTGCTGGCGGTATCATCGCCACAGAATATCCAGGCGGCCATTAATGCACCGTTCTTACCGACAATCACGCCATCTTCCACCATCGCTGCGTACACCAGCAGATCGGCAAAACCCATTTCTTTTGAGCGATGTTTATCCAGTCTTAATTCTTTTCCCGCATCACGAATACGCAGAAACAGCATCAGAAGCAACAAAGCACCACAAACTGCGATGAAAATGGCAATAGCGGCAATCATGAGTGCCGTTTCTCCTGTGTGAGCGTATTGTCATAAAAAGGGGTGCTGCGCGCCGGATAGTATTTTTTGTATTGAATCTGGCGCAGGTACACATGACGCAATTGCGGATCATTTTTTGCCATCAGTCGCAGTGCAAACAGCGCAAAAAACCACAGCACTAACCCAAAGATCGTGGCCTTGATTTCCATGGCCACGAAGATGGATGTGGCTGCAATCAGGATAGAAAACATGACCAGTTCGCGGTCACCGCCCATAAACAGATTAGGGCGGTTTCCCGATTGGCGGATAGGTAGGGTTCGTAGTGCCATAGCAGCCTCCTGTTTGACTAACTTTGAACGATGCCTTCTTCTGACTTAAAGATTGTCTGGGAGGGCTCTCCCGGAATAACCGCGCCCTGGAATAAATTGGTCATGATGTTGTTCGCACCCACCAGTAACGCCATAACCAGCACAATAAAAATCAGGGTACGGAAAAAAGCATTGAGCTCGCCACCAAAGATCAGAATGCCGCCTGCCACCACAATGCCGATGATCGACAAGGTAAACGCAACGGGGCCGGTAACGGAGTTTCTGAGACTAACCAGCCAGGTTTCATAGGGAAGCGCACCCCCCGCACCAACGGTTGCTTGTGCGTTTTCAACTGAGAATAGAAGAACGAAAAAAATAGCGACTGAGAACAAACAACTGAATGGAGGGACGCCCTTGATACGAATTAGCTTCATTGACCGGTTCCTATGAAATGGTTACAGCTTGTTGATTTGGTAACTTCCTTTTTTAAAACCTTGTACTTCGATAATTTGCTGGATTTGTCTGCCATGCGGCGTGCGCGTGATATGGACCACCCTATCAACCGCCTCCGCGATTAATGGCATGATCTCTTTCGGTGCGGAAGGATTGCGTGAAATAAGGGATTCCAGGCGGGTGAGTCCTGACATCGCATCATTGGCGTGCAGTGTGGCAGCCCCGCCCTCATGACCGGTGTTCCAAGCATCCAGCAAATCCAGTGCCTCCCCTCCCCTGACCTCACCCACCAGAATGCGATCCGGACGCATACGCAAGGTTGTTCTTAACAGTTGCGTCATGTCGACATCGAGCGTGGTGTGATATTGGACGAAATTCTGGGCGGCGCATTGGATCTCGCCGGTATCCTCGAGTATGAAGATGCGCTCATCCGGGTCATTGAGAACCATTTCATTGATGATGGCATTGATCAAAGTCGTTTTACCTGACCCCGTGCCACCCACAACCAAAATGTTGCGATGCTTGCACACGGCATCTTTGATCACTTCAGCGTGTTTTGGCGACAGCACGCCGGTTTCCACATACTGCTCGAGCGTAAAAATCTGAATGGCTTTTTTACGTATGGCAAAAGTGGGCGCGGTAACAATGGGAGGTAATTGACCGGCAAAGCGTGAATTATCGAGGGGAAATTCACCCTCGATCATCGGATTGAATCGATTGATTTCCTTGCCGTGGAAACCCGCTACCGTTTTGATGACCGCCTCAACCTGGGCAGCCTGGATATTTCCGATATGTTGTATCTTTTGACCCAGCTTCTCTTGCCAGATACGACCATCGGCATTGACCATGATTTCAACCGTTTCGGGATCTTGCAATGCAGACAGTATTTCCCTTGCATCGCGCTCCAGCTTGCTCTTTGCCCGGTCTCTAACGGTTGTGATGTTGGGTAATTGATCTGACATGGTTATATCGGCGCAGCAATAAATAAATATTGCACGCTACAATATAACAATAATTAATACTATGCAATCTATTTCTATTGTTTCATTTTAATTTCTTTATGATTTCCCGGTTTTCACGATCCCACTGCGCGACCTGGTACGCCTGAAACTCACTCAATATAGCGCCCTTCCAGACAAACCCCTTGGCCAGATGTCCGGCACTGCCCTCTGCCAAGATGGCTCGTTCTGCTGCGCTCATATCCGAATTGTCAAACAACAGTGGCAGCGGCGTATCGAGCGCTTTGGCAATCGCTTCTATGATTCTGAGTGATGGATTGGCTTTGTCATTGGTCAGTTCAGTAAAAAAAGAGATTGAAATGCCTGCCTTTTCTGCCAGCTGAGATTTGGTTAGTTTCTTCTCGCGCAGAATCCTTAAAATGTTTGTGGTTAGAATTAAATTATACATAGCGTAATTGCCGCTCCCTTAACCGTTAAGTATTTGTCCTCTCGTTTATTTTATATCTAATACCCATTATTGTATTAAGGATAGGGCTCATGACCATGGGTAAAATATACCATTCCCCCGTCAAATAGCTATTCAAAACAGATAGAATAACGCCTGGTCGCGATGTTTTTATTCTGACTCATAACCAGATCAATATATTGACTTAGGAGGGCATTTTTGATTATGTTTCTGTCGGTTCCTTTGCTTGCTTTGAGCAAGTTATCTTTAACTGAGAAGATAACCCCCTCTTCACTTAAATTGGGAGAATGATAGTCATGATATATTGCATCTAATCGTTACAGAATGCTGTAATCCAAGGAATTACTTTTTAAAATAAAGTAAGCATTAAATCAATGGTCATAAAGAAAACTTTATCCGAAGACGCGAATAAAGCACCTGCCGTATTGGGCGCAAGTCAGATCCCGCTTGATTTGATTATTGAAGATGTCACACAACCCAGAAAAATATTTGATCCGGCATCCCTAGCTGAATTAACAGAAACGATTAAATTGCGGGGGGTAAAAACGCCCATATCCGTACGGCCTAATCCGGACAAACCGGGAACCTATATTATCAATCATGGCGCCAGAAGATATCGCGCCAGTAAAAGTGCGGAGCTTAAATCAATACCCGCCTATATTGATGCCGATTACAGTCTAGCGGATCAGGTAGTCGAAAATTTGCAGCGCGATAATCTGACATCACGTGAAATCGTTGATTATATCGGGCGTGAGATTGCTGCCGGTAAGACCCATGAACAGATAGGCAAAAGCATCGGCAAATCTGCTTCCTATGTGTCATTGCATGCAGCGGCGCTGGATTTACCCGATCCTATTGCCGAGCTGTTTAATTCCGGGAATTTGACAGATATAGCCGCCATATTTAATCTGAAAAAGATATTCAAAACCTATCCATTGGAACTGGTCGATTGGTTGAAGTACAGCCGACCAGAAGACATTACGCGCTCTAAAATACAACAGTTCAGGAAATTTCTGGAATCAAAGGTCGATGAAAAAAGTATTGTGGAAGAATTAACGCGCCAAGCGCCTTACCCCGCTACAGATAGTCTTGAGACCCAAGCAGAAAAAAAAGAACGCAGCCATAAATCCCCCGCCGATCAACTGCTCATCTATATTTATGTACGTCTAAAGAAAAGAACGCATCAACCACAAGACATCATGAGAAAACTATCTGATGCGCAAAAAACAATGATTTCCGATACGCTAAAAGCCTACTTTATTGCCGGTCAGAAGTGCAAAGATCTTTTTCACTCTATCTTAGATTCATTGAAAGACGGCGACTTTGATGGAACAGGTCGCGGTGCTTTTAATCTGACCGCCTTCTTTTTTGGCGTAAACAAAAAAGAATTTGACCTGGAAATGATCATTCAAGAAGTTTATCTCAATTTATCCAAATGAAACGACGCCTCCTAGTCATGAACGGACAGAAGATCCTTCAGAACTTTAATGATAATGAATGGAGGACGACCGGATTAATTAAAAAAGCTGAGGAAGGTATCAAGCCAGGTATCTATAATATTTATTTGGCAAAAATGGCTGTAACAAATAATAAAGGCTATGAAGGTTTACTTCTCTTTATCGATAAACAAGAAGGTCTTGTTTATCAACAAGTGAACAAGGAATTCATATCACATAAACTGGAATTATTTAACTCTCCCCCACCCATTGGTAAGAATGTTTCTATTCAGTACGACGCTCAAGAGAAATTGAATCTGATTAAGATAGATACGGCTAGCAACAAAAGAATGCATAAAATATAATTAAAAATAGCGCATCATAATATCTGTCTGAAGTGGTTCCCTATAACTGGACAACCTGAAAGAAAGTTAAGCTCTGACATGTGTAGTTAAACGTAGTTAAACAGGTTCAGGCAACCTGATTGATTCTTTGGTGATTGTAGTAGACTTCATCAGGCGTAAGGCTGTCAAGGCTTTGATGAAATCGTTCTTGATTGTACCATTCAAACCATATGGATAAATTCTGTTTTACCTCCTTCAGGTTATTGAATTCTCTGGTATATAAAAGCTCGTACTTAACTGTCCGCCATAATCGCTCAACAAAAATATTGTCATAGTAGCAACCCTTACCATCCATGCTGATCTGGATATGATGATTCTTCAATATCGAAGTAAATGCTTCGCTGGTGAACTGGACGCCCTGATCGGTATTCAAAGTGTTTTCATTAGAGAGGATGCTTTCTTACGCCCTAACATCATCCCTTGGCGCTGAAACCAGGTAGCATAACTGCGTGAGCCATATTGTGGCGTTTTCAGGTATTGCTCATCCATCATGCGCAGCAGAACCAGATCAGCATTACTGATCGGTTGCGGTTGATAGTAATAGGTCGAACGTGCCAGATTCAACAACTGGCATTGACGAACCTGGCTAAGACTACCATGGGGCTCAATCATCACTTTGCGTTTTGCAAGACTTAATAATTGAGCTTTCTAGCTAAAAAATCGCGTTCAACCGTCAATTGACCAATAACCCGGTGTAGGTCATCTGTTGTATGTCGCTCCTTATTGGAGACAGTATTATCTTTAGAAAATAACTCGGCGGCTTGCTCAATGAGCTGCCGTTTCCAGCTATTGATCTGTGTGGGATGTACATTATAGCGCGCTGCTAATTGTGGGACAGTTTCATCACCGCGTATTGCTGCTAGCGTAGCGCTAGTTTTGCTTTGAATTCACTCGAATATTGTGTGCGCTTTTTACTCATCCTCATTAAGCTCCTTTTTAATTTTCCTAGAGCTTAACAACCTGTACAGTTTTTGGGTACCACCTCACAGTGGCGTGGATTAAATTGTTAACACAAAACACGCGAGGTCTGAAGATTGAGCGATTACATGACCAACACCCCAATTTGATGAGTCCGAAAGCTCAAGCAAGGTTGAGTTGGGCTTAGGTAGAATAATTCCTACGCTATCGCCCGTCCAGGGGACTGCTGGAGCGCACGGGATGAATACCCCCATGCCCGCCCCGTAATTGCCCTGCAGCGGCCCACTATGCACGCCCAAGGGGACGGTTTGCGCCCCACTCTCCCCCGAAATTCCAACGGGCGGGGCGCCTGGCATTTCTCCCGCGCTCCATTGCTTCTACCATTCTGCCAGCGCACTGATGACCGTCTATTACAGCATCTTTTCCTGGCTAACGGCATTCCCAAAGGATAACGCCATCAACGACATCATTTACCGTCTCGTATTTAGAAGCATTAATCAGAGAAATCAAGTTGTGATTGATCAGACTAACTGTTCTCTGCTGATCAGAGGAAATGAGGCCATTTTGAAAACTACATTCTTTATTCAGCCAGATTTGCGGGTAGGATTTGATTCTGTGACCCTGGGACACCAGAATCTCTGCAACATAAGGAAATGCATCGCTCAAAGACGGATTCCATTCAATTTTTTTCAAAGTGTGTAGATTCCCCAACAACGCCAATATCGGTGTCTGACTGACTTGATTTGCCAGATTTTCAGCCATCCATCCGTCCCGATTGACGCCTTGTCCCAATCCTCCATCGATGGCGATTAATTTCAAACAACTGCCCCTCCTTTTCATTCTAACCAGATCATTAATCAATGAACGGATGGGAAGATGGTCGATCATCGTGGGAATCTCAATATCCGCTACAGTTACCCTACCCTCTACGATCTCATCAAGAATTGTCTGTTGATTGCTGGCAATCTCCAAGGCAACCGATAGGCATTTATCTTGCTGTAAATATCTGGATATTAGCTCTTGGAAAAATTGGGTAGATTCAGGTCGCTTATGACGTTCACCAATGATCGTAATGCTGTAAGGCTGTAAGGCTCCAAGCCTTCTACAATCCGTTTATGAGTCTCGGTTGGATGAGCTTGGAATGAAGAAAACAGGATAACCATCAAGAAAAGGAAGCAAATACTTTTTTCTTCCGGCTTTGCAACTGCAGAATAACCTAACTTCATGCTTTACCGCCTCGCTTTCCGCCACTCCCAGGGTGGGACTTGCTGAGCTTCC